>CALAZP010000147.1 GCA_937926355.1 uncultured Saprospirales bacterium | reverse complement strand
TCAACCTCATCCACCTCCATTTCTATCGCCCAGTCATCCTCACTTCCAATTTCAGCTAATAAATCTTGAGGGGTAATCAAATCTCCAACTTCCTTATTTATGGAATAGATCAAGCCATTTATTTTAGAAGTTATGGTAAAATCACTCAATAACTCTTTCTCTGTCATCAATTGATTTTTAGCTTTTTGATATTGCCTCTTGAGTTGCTCTTCAGTTTGCCGATATTGATGCTCCAAAATCTGAAGTTGATTCTTACTGGTATTAAATTTTAATTCACTGGCCTCATAATCTATTTCTTTTCCTATCTCTTTTTCCCTTAATTTGGTTTGCCGCTCAAAATTTAATGAATCCAAAAGATACCGATTGCGAGCTATGGCTATTTCTTTATTCAAACTGGCTAATTGATTATTTGAGCCTTCCAACATGTCTTCAGCCTCTTCTAAATTTATACTGGCATTATCTAATTTATTTTGATTCAGCGCAGAAGGTAGAATGGTGAATAAGGGTTGTCCTTTTTCTACCTGCTGCCCTTCCTCTACCCAAATTTCAGAAAGTGTACCTGTTACATTAGTTCGGGAATAATAATATTGAGTAGGATAAATTTTTACTGAGGCGTAGACAGATTCCGTTATGGTTTGTAGTCTAGGACTTATCCCTATCTCTTCCGGTTGGGATGAACACCCCCAAATAATTAAGGATAACCCAACGGTAAAATATCGATTCATCACTGTATTGTTTGCCATCTAATGTAGGATTTTTTTAATTATTCCCGGGAAGATTAACTTCAAATGGGAATAGAGGCATTCCTTGGTTATTCTTAATGATCCCTTCGGGAAATGGTTTCCAGGCATATCGAACTTTTACGGGTAAAAGGGTGGGCGGGTAGCGTAAAATCAAACTGCTGTCCTTGACTGATATGTCTGGATTCATTATTAAAGTTTGCCGCCCATCCGCTGAATATCCGAAAAGTTCAATTTCTGGTATTGAGTCTGAAACACTCGGAGACAGTGAAATCCCTTGGGTATTTATGCTGAAAACCATCGTGTGTGTCTCTGTATTCCATTGAAAACTTTTAAATTCAGGAGAGATAGGTGCTGTGGATTTTTGATAGAGCTGACGCAACACCAGCCAGGCCAGTCGATGCCCTACTACTCTTTTGTGATTGGGATGTACATCCGTAGTATGTCCTTCATCAATTATAGAAATGATCCCAGTATTAGGTAGTTGAAGGATTTCCTTTTGTTGGGCCCTGAATTCTGGCCAGCGACTTCTATTGCTAATACGCGGAAGTTCAACCGAATAGAATGGCAACTCATAACCCCACGCTTTTCTCCAATCTTCAATTACTCTTTTCATCATTTGGGGATAGGATGTTGGATGAGTAGCATTCGATTCTCCTTGGTACCACAAAATGCCCTTAACACGAAATGGGGCAAGAGGCAGTACCGCACTTTTAAATAGATAGCCGGGTTCAAAGGGGTGGTGATGAATTAGCGGATCCATCTGGTTGCCCCAATTTTCTCTGGCCCGCTCTGCCAACCAAGGGTGAAAAGTCTTATTATTTAACCATTGGATTTGTTCCTCTTGTGACGACTGATGCCAAGATTGGGCAGGAGAACCACTAACCGCATTCTGAATGATTCCTATAGATATTCCTTTGAGAGAATCATGCATAAGCTTAGAAAAATAAAACCCCACTGCGGAAAATTCAGCAGCTACCTCTGGGTTACATGCCTCCCAAGATCCCTTTTCAAAAAAATTAAATTGATTGATTGCTGCAGCTTGCTCCACTGAAAAAGAAGCATTATACATATTATGAATTTTTTTCAAATGAAACAGACGAATATTTGGTTGATCGGCGTCTTCGAGGGCTTCTTGATAAAATTTTGAATTTTTTAGAGGCCATTCCATATTGGATTGTCCTGAGCAGATCCAAACCTCCCCTATTAAAATATCTCTGATGATGACCGTATCCATTTCAGTAGATAAGGTTATTTTGTAAGGTCCTCCAGCTGGTTTAGCGGACCAATTTAATTGCCAATTGCCCTTGGCATCGGACCACCCTGATGATTCCTCTCGAGAGGGGGAATCCGTTGAATTTTCCAACTCTATAGTTGCGGTAATTTTTACCGAAGGTGTAGTTTGACCCCATATTGGAATAGATACATTTCTTTGAAGGACCATTTGATTCGTAAAAAGATCAGGCAGTTGGATCTGACCAATAGAGGAGTAAGGAAGCCACAAAAGAAGAAGAGTAATTCTAGGAAACAATAATTTCATCATTTATTTTTTTACATAAAAAAGCAATCTAAAGCGTCGGTAATCATGTGCCAAATCAATCCCACAGCAACCCATCTGATTGTTGAATGATTGACAAGAAATAATACGGCATAAATCCCAATGGCCCGGTAACTATGAAGGGGATGAAAACCAATGCTGCATCTCGATGGATCGAAAATGGGAGTGGCCAATAGGTGATCTAGATCCACAAGCATGGTTAGTAACATTACCCCATAAGCTGGCTTCCAATTCTTTTTAGAAGCGATAACTGCAAAAAGGAAAGGTATTCCAAGGTGAAAAAAATAGTGGATGGGCCAAATCATATAACGATATTACCAATAGTTTTTACATATTTGGAAAGAAATTTAATATGTTTTATGTAATACATATAAATAATTTCTTTTTTTGGGATGATTTTCAATTAATTGCGTGCGGATATGAAATATACTTTTTTGTTTTTATGGTGTTTATCGAGCTTTTTATTGGCAGGGCAAAATTCACATCTTGCTTTAAATTGGGATACGTTAGCCATTTTATCAGATGGAAACTCTATCAATGAACATCCCGGTTTGGCGGGTGCTTATTCAGGTATTCATAACGATGCCTTAATAGTAGCTGGTGGGGCAAATTTTCCAGAAGGAGGGGTATGGGAAGGAGGAACCAAGAAATTCCACGATCTTATATATGTAATGGAAAAAATAGATGGGAAATTGCAAAGAGTTGATGATGGTTCTTTTCTTTTGCCTTTTCCACTTGCTTATGGGGCATCTGTTTCGTCTTCAATAGGACTAATTGGGATTGGTGGAAATGATGCTTCTGAGGCAAAGGATATTGTTTATCTATTGAGTTGGGA
>CALAZP010000146.1 GCA_937926355.1 uncultured Saprospirales bacterium | reverse complement strand
GGATTATTTTCTGGATTATGCGTCTTATGTTATATTAGAAAGAGCGGTTCCGGGAATTGTTGATGGATTAAAGCCTGTACAGAAGCGAATTTTGCATGCAATGAAAGAGATGGATGATGGGAGGTTTCACAAAGTGGCCAACATCATTGGACAAACCATGCAATACCATCCTCATGGAGATGCTGCAATTGGAGACGCATTGGTCAATTTAGGGCAGCGAGAATTAATGATTGATACGCAAGGTAATTGGGGAGATATCAGAACTGGCGATAGAGCAGCAGCCTCTAGATATATTGAAGCACGATTAACAAAATTTGCTTTAGAAGTTGCTTTTAATCCTCAAACCACTGAATGGCAACTTTCGTATGATGGAAGAAAAAAGGAACCTGTTGACCTTCCCGTTAAATTTCCTTTATTGCTTGCTCAAGGGGTGGAGGGAATCGCTGTAGGTCTATCTACTAAAATATTACCCCACAATTTTATAGAACTCATTAAGGCTTCGATCAGGATTTTAGAAAATAAAAAAGTCCAGCTTTACCCAGATTTTTTGACTTATGGAAAGATAGATGTATCGGATTATAACGACGGTAAAAGAGGGGGTAGAGTAAAAGTAAGGGCTACTATTGAAATGTTGGACAAGAGCAATTTGGCAGTGCGAGAGCTACCCTATGGGGTAACTACCTCATCCCTTATTGATTCTATTTTGAAAGCGACAGAAAAAGGTAAAATAAAAATTAAACGCATTAGCGATAATACGGCTAAAGAAGTTGAAATTTTAATTGAATTAATGCCAGGAACTTCACCGGATTTAGCAATCGACGCTTTATATGCTTTTACAGATTGTGAAGTTTCAATTGCTCCTAATGCCTGTGTGATCATTAATGATAAACCTCATTTCTTAACTATAACAGAAATCTTAGAAGCTTGCACAGCTAATACCAAAAGATTATTGGGGATCGAGTTGGCTATAAAAAAAGGAGAAACCGAGGAAAAATGGCATTTGGCTAGTTTGGAAAAGATATTTATCAGCAATCGAATATACAGGGAAATAGAAGACTGTGAGTCATGGGAAGAAGTAATTGAGGTCATCGAGGTAGCATTGAAGAAGTTTGTCGTCGGTCCTGACGATAAGGTGGAAAAAGGAGATGCTAGATTAAGGCTTAAAAGAGCTATTACGGAAGAGGATATAGTGAAGCTTACGGAAATTAGAATTAAAAAAATATCTAAGTACAATCAATTTAAGGCGGAAGAACTTATAGCCGAATTAGAGGCATTACTTCAGGAAATTCAGTACCATATTGAGCATCTCACAGAATATACTATTGATTATTTTAAAGATCTTCTACAAAAATATGGAAAGGGCAGAGAAAGGAGGACTGAGATAACGACTTTTGACACTATTCAAGCAACAGAGGTTGTTGCCAATAATGCTAAATTATTTGTTAATCGAGCTGAGGGTTTTATTGGTTCAGGTTTGAAAAAGGATGAGCTGGTTGGTGAATGTTCAGATATAGATGATGTGATTGTTTTTTTAAAAGATGGGCAATATAAGGTAGTTCGAATGGCGGATAAGGTGTTTGTTGGGAAAAATATTATTCATGTAGCCATTTGGAAAAAGGGGGACGAACGGACTACATACAATTCAGTTTACCTAGATGGTTCATCGGGCAGATCTTATGTTAAACGCTTTCAAGTAACTGCTATTACTAGAGATAGAGATTATCATATTACCAAAGGAGAACCAGGTTCAAGATTACTTTATTTTTCAGCTAATCCAAATGGAGAATCTGAAATTATTACCACCTATTTGACAGCTGGGTGTAAGGCTAGAATCAAAGTTTTTGATTTTGATTTTAGTACCTTAGAAATTAAAGGGAGAGGATCTCAA
Source organism: uncultured Saprospirales bacterium (assembly GCA_937926355.1). Taxonomy (GTDB): domain Bacteria; phylum Bacteroidota; class Bacteroidia; order Chitinophagales; family Saprospiraceae; genus CALAZP01. The sequence continues at coordinate 20,398 of CALAZP010000146.1, read as the reverse complement.
GGAAACGTACTGACCAAATATCCAGTAAGAAAAGTAGAGCGAAAGGAGGTGGGTAAATCTACCTTAGGAGCTATACAATATTGGATGGATGAAGTCAGTGGAAAATTAAATACCGATGAGAGAGGCTTGTTACTAGGTGAATTCGATACAGGCGATCAATTATTGGCGATTTATCAAGATGGTCATTACGAATTAATTGTTCCCGAGGTATCCAAACGGTTTGTACCTAATCAGCTTATGTATATAGGGCGATACCATGAAGATCAGTCTATTGGGGCAGTTTATTTTGATGGAGAAAAGGGATGGACCATGGTGAAAAGGTTTCAAATTGAAACTCAAACTTCAGGTCAGAAATTTTGCTTTATTTCGGACCATCCTAAATCATCCTTATTATTTGTGACGACTGAAGCAGGCATCCATTTGGCGTTTGAGTATGGTGCTAAGGGAAACAAATTAAAAGGGCAATTAGACCTCGATAATTTTATTGGACTAAAAGGGTGGAAAGCAAAAGGAAATAAATTAGCTGATTCTAAAGTAAGTAAAATAAAAAAGACGGAACCTGGGGGACAAACTTCTATGTTCTAGCCTTTTCCCAGTTCCATGCAGAGGACATAATCTCATCTATATTTCGAGTAGGTTGCCATCCTAAGATTGAAGCCGCCTGTTTGTTATTTGCATAGATGGCGACCACATCTCCAGGCCTTCTTGCACCTAAAACATAATTCAAGTTTTGACCAGATACTTTTTCAAAAGCGCGAATAGCTTCCAAGACCGTAACTCCTTCCCCAATGCCCAAGTTAAATGTTATTTTTCTTTTGTCGTGTTTTGGATTTAATGAATATTGAAGTGCTTTTGTATGAGCATTAGCCAAATCCATAATATGGATATAGTCTCTAATACAACTTCCATCTCTGGTAGGATAGTCGGTTCCGAATACGGTCATAGAAGATCTTTTGCCTATGGCAGTTTCGGTGATAACGGGCACCAAATTATTAGCTTCATTTATTGGTGATTCTCCCATTAATGCACTTTCATGGGCCCCAGCTGGATTGAAATAGCGCAAAAATATTGCCTTTAAATTGGGATGAGCTACCAAAGTGTCATTTATAATTTCCTCTCCCATTTGTTTGGTTCTCGCATAAGGAGATTCAGCCGGTTGCCATGGAGTATTTTCTGTAACGGGTAATTCTTTGGCATTGCCATAGACGGAACATGAGGAAGAAAATATTAAAGGATGAATAGCAAATTGATTCATTGCTTCTAAAAGATGGATAAGGCCCCCTAAGTTATTAGCATAATATTTGAGTGGCTTTTCAACAGACTCTCCCACCGCTTTAAGAGCGGCAAAATGGATAATGCCGGCTATATTATTTTCTTCCTTGAAAACTTCGATTAAAGCATTTTTATCAGACAAATCAACTGGGTAATTTTTCACCCTTTTTCCAGTGATTTTATAGATGGCTTCTAGTACTGAATCATCCGAATTAGAAAGATTATCGATAGAAACAACGTTAAATCCATGATTGATCAAGTCAACCAATGTGTGGCTTCCTATATATCCACAGCCTCCGGTAACGAGTATTTTAGCCATTATTATTTTAATTTGTGGTTTTTATCTAGACGAAAATAAAGTATGTTAACGTATTTAGTTCAAAAATGTAAAGAAATTGCAATATCCGCGGGAGCAGAGATCATGGAGGTTTATGAAAGCGACATCGATCCGGGCATCGAAACCAAATCTGACAACTCCCCTTTAACCATAGCAGATAAAAGGGCCAATGATTTAATAGTAAAGAACTTAAAGGAATTAAAATATAATTTCCCAATAGTTTCTGAAGAAAGTAAGGAGGTGCCGTATGGAGAAAGAAAAAACTATACTTACTTATGGATGGTTGATCCTTTGGATGGTACCAAGGAGTTTATCAAAAGAAATGGAGAATTTACGGTCAATATCGCATTAATCCATGAGAATAGACCTATTCTAGGGGTGGTATATGCTCCTGTCCAACAAGCACTGTATTGGGCAGCCAAAGGAGAGGGGGCCTATTATCAAATAGGAGATGGACCTACTAAAAATGCCATTTCATCTTCTTTTTCCTTGAAACATTCAGGTATAAGAGTGGTTTGCTCGAGGTCTCATTTGAATCAATCGACCTTGGATTTATTGGATAAGTTAGATGATCCTCAACTAATTAGAACGGGAAGTTCTTTAAAATTTATGTTGATTGCTAAAGGTGAGGCAGATTTTTATCCCAGGTTGGGACCAACTATGGAGTGGGATACTGCCGCTTCGGATATTATAGTGGAAGAATCTGGTGGAAAGATTGTTCAAATGGAAGATGAAAAGCCGCTGCTGTATAATAAACCATCACTATTAAATCCTAATTTTCTTACTTTAGGGAAAACCATTTAATGGAAGAAATCCAAATTTCTGCTGTAGTCATCACATTTAATGAGGAGAAACGCATCGAACCATGTCTCAGATCTTTGATAAGTGTAGCTGATGAAATTGTTGTGGTGGATTCCTACTCAACCGATCAAACTAAGCGGATTTGTGAAGATTTTGGAGTTAGATTTATTGAACATCCCTTTTTAGGGTATATCGAGCAGAAAAATTTTGCTGCCCAGCAAGCTAAGTATAACTACATTTTATCTTTAGATGCCGATGAAGTCCTCAGTGAATCCCTTCAGCATTCGATTGCAGGAGTTAAAAAAAAATGGAAAGGACAGGGATATACCTTTAAACGGTTAAATAAGATAGCGGATAAGTGGATTCATTTTGGGAATTGGGTGCCAGATATAAAATTAAGGTTGTGGAAAAAAGATACTGGAACTTGGGGTGGAATCAACCCACATGATAGGTTTGAATTTTACCATTCAAAGCCAAAACCCATTTTATTGAATGGCCATCTTTTACATTATTCCTATGAATCTGTATCTGCCTTTAAACGCAAGAATCGGGAGTTTGCCGAAATTGCCGCAGAAGCTATGTTTCAAAAAGGAGTTCGAGTCAAGTGGTGGAAAAGATATGGAAGTGGTTTATTAAGATGGTTTAAAGGGTATATTTTGAAACTGGGTTTTTTAGATGGAAGGATGGGTTGGATTATTGCATATGGGTCAATGAAAGAAGTTAATTGGAAGTATAAATTTTTGGCAGAGAAATGGAAGACTCTTTAAATGATATAGGTATTGTGGTACTTGCTGTTGTTGGGAGTGCGCTGGCAGGAGCTATTAATACCCTTGCGGGAAATGGCTCTGCTATCACCCTAACCCTACTTACTCAAGTACTCGGATTGCCACCCAATATTGCTAATGCGACTAATCGAGTGGGAATAGTAGCACAAAGTACCGTGGGAAGTTTGGTGTTTGTCAAGAATAAAAAATTAGATCTTAAGGCCAACAGAGTGGAAATTGTGTTGGCTATTTTGGGCTCGGTGCTGGGAATTATTTTAGCTATTAAGGTAAGTAACGAGCAATTCTTTTCGGTTTTCAAGTTTCTAATGATTTTAATGTTGTTCGTTATTCTCGTCAAACCAGAACGGTGGATTAGGCCTGTTGAGGGTTCTAATCGAATTCCTAAATGGGTGATGTACTTTTTATTTTTTGCTATTGGTATCTATGGCGGATTTATCCAAATGGGTATGGGAATTTTCTTTCTGGCTATATCGGTTTTAGGAGCTAAAAAAAACCTGGTTCAATCCAATGGCTTGAAGATTGCAATGGTTGGCTTTTATACTTTTTTAGCAGTGATTATTTTCCAAATTAAGGGAATGATCATTTGGGATGTAGCTTTGATATTTGCTTTAGGGCAAACCATTGGGGGATATTATGCAGCTCGTTTTGCCACCAGCCATCCTGCTGCCAATCTTTGGGCTTATCGACTTTTGGTAATAATTGTCGTTATTGCCGTAGGTCAGTTATTTGGAATTTTAGATATTGTTCAAAAATGGTTAAACTGACTATTTAATGGAGGCGCGATTTGCAGAAGTATTACATCAGTACTGTAAGGAACATTCTTCGAATCAAGATGAGTTGCTCTGGAAATTAGAAAGAGAAACCCATCTTAAAACGCTGGCACCTCAGATGATTTCTGGACCTCTCCAAGGAAAATTATTGGAACTTCTTAGCAAAATGATTCAGCCAACCTATGTTTTGGAAATAGGAACTTTTACGGGTTATTCAGCATTATGCTTAGCGAAAGGACTCCAAAAGGGAGGTAAGTTGACGACTGTGGAGGTGAATAAAGAACTCCAGCCAATTATTAATAAATATATTGAATTAGCCGGCTATGAAGACCATATTCAATTGGTTGTAGGAAAAGCGGAAGAATGCATCCCCACCCTTCCCGAAAGTCATTTTGATTTGATATTTATAGATGCGGGCAAAAAGCAATATCAAGAGCATTACGATTTGGTGCTTCCCAAACTAAGACCTGGGGGATGGATTTTATGTGATAATGTATTGTGGAGTGGAAAGGTCATTCATTCTAATACCGATAAAGAAACAGCAGCAATTCATGCTTTCAATAATTATGTTGCAAGCGATGATAGGGTTGAAAAAGTGCTTCTACCATTAAGGGATGGCTTATATATTATTAGGAAAAAGTGAATAATCAACACCATTACATTCAAGCAATAGAATTTATTGGAGAACACCGGATTCCCATTTATTTTCAACCTTGGTATTTGGATGCCAATTGCGGAACAGATGCTTGGTCGGGATTGATTTACTCGCACAACGGAAGTCCCATAGCTATAATGCCCTATTATAAACGTAGAAGGTGGGGCTTGCCCTTAATTGACATGCCTCATTTTACTAAATATATGGGCCCGTGGATATTAGAAGCCTATCGAACGTTGAAATGGGAAGGCAAAATTTTCAAATTTTTTATAGATCACCTACCTAAAGTGGCTATTTACAGGCAAAATTTTCATCCTGTTATAAAAAATTGGCTGCCTTTTTATTGGGAGGGATTTAAACAAAGCACTGCCTATACCTATCGCTTAGATCGGCAATTTAAAGAGGAGTTATGGGAAGGGTTAAATAGGAATATGAGACGAAATATTGAAAATGCATGGAATCATGGGATTACTATTCAAGAGAGTGAAGACTTGGCAGCATTTTATCAATTAAATGTATTGAGTTTTAAAAGGCAGGGGTTGCAGATCCCATATACTTATGAGCATTTAGTTCGACACGATCAGGCCTTATCACTTCGTGAAAAAAGAAAAATTTTCCAGGCTAATCATTCAGATGGTACTCCTTTGGCGGCTGGTTATTTGACGATTGATTCGGACACCGTGTATTATCATTTATCAGGAGAAGATGCCCAATTCAGGTCGGAAGGAGCGGGAATATTGGTATTGTGGAGTGCTATATTGTGGGCTTTTTCTCGAGAGGGAATTCAATACTTTGATTTTGAGGGAAGCATGATCAAAGGGGTGGAATCTATAAGGAGACAATTTGGTGCATATCAAGTTCCTTATTTTAAAATGAAGAAATTTTATTTTTCATGGATGGAATTATTGACAAGAGGGTAAATGAATCTAATCCTGGGCTTTATATACATTTTCCTTTTTGCCGAAAGGCATGCCATTATTGCAACTTCCACTTTTCTACGCAGTTGAAAAATATCCCTCAAATAGTATCGGGAATCAATAAGGAAATAGAGTGGAGAAGGGACTACCTGGCCAATAGGAAGCTAGCCAGTATTTATTTTGGAGGCGGTACACCCTCTCTAATGGATTATTCCGCTTTATCTGGAATATTTGCCACTATTAAAAAGTATTTTCAGTTTTCTGAAAATATGGAAATCACATTAGAAGCAAATCCGGATGACATTACACCTGAACGGGTTCGAATTTGGGCCGATCTACCTATTAATAGGATTAGTTTGGGGATTCAATCTTTCAATGATGAAGATTTGAAATACATGAATCGGGCACATCAGGCCAAGGAGGCCCATGAAAGTATTGAGATATTAAAAGCTGGGGGATTTGATAACCTTTCTTTAGACTTGATTTTTGGAGCAAATAGTACTTCGGATGAAATTTGGAGGTCTAATCTTTTGACGGCTTTATCATACGGGGTTCAGCATTTGAGTTGTTACGGTTTGACGGTAGAGCCTAGAACGGCATTGGAGCATAAAATAAGAACAGGCAAAGAACAGGGATTAGATGATCAAAAGGCTGTTAACCAATATTTGCTTTTAATGAATTTGATGGAGGAAAAAGGCTGGCATCATTATGAAATATCTAATTTTAGTCAACCGGGATATGAGGCGCAGCACAATACAAGTTATTGGAATGGGGTACCCTATTTGGGCATTGGTCCTTCTGCCCATTCATTTGATGGTAAAAGCAGGCAATGGAATATTGCAGATAATCAACGTTATATTAAATGCTTAGTATCCAATCCAATGGAAGGATGCTTGTTTGAAAAGGAGGAATTGGGTTTAAAAGAAAAGTATAACGAACAGTTAATGTTGGGACTAAGGCAAAGTAAGGGGGTGGATATAGGTGAATTGGTTCCAGAAAGCCTTGAAGTGGTTCGGGTTTGGAAACAAAGCGGTCATTTAATAGAAAAAGATAACAAATTGGTTTTGAGTACAAAAGGAAAAATTTTAGCGGATAAAATAATCAGTGATTTATTTATTTAAACATTTTGTTGTTTAAAATTTGTTAATTTAAAACATTTCGTTTATTTTTGATTTGAAAATCAAAGTAAAAGAAATGAAACCTGATTTTTTAGTTAGCAAGAAAGGGACCGTTGTCGTTACAGCAAGTCAGCTTTGGGAATTAATGGGTGGGAAGGAAGATCGGTTTGAATACGGAGTTTCCCAATGGCTTTCTGACGTATATGAATTTGATGAGGTGATTAGAAAGCCTTTAAGGAATACGGATTATGGTCTAAGACAATCCATTGAGGCGGGGAGCGAAGTAAAAGATGATTATTACTTAACCTTATCATTTGCCAAGCAAATTGTTCTGCGCTCCAATCTCAAAAATAAATTAGAATTGGCCAAGCTCATCAAAGTAAAGGAGCTTAAATCGGGACTTCGTAAGAATTTTTCATCAGAAGAGATTATAGAAATCATGCATTTAAGTAAAGCCATGACTGATGAATCATTTCAAGTAAAAAGTGAAGAACGTCATTTTAATTTCTATAAAAATCGAAAAGGGAATACAGCTTATTGGTGGAAGTATCGGGCGGAGATTTTAGGAATTACTGTAGGAAGAATAAAGAAATGGATGGAAAAAAGGGGAGTTATGGTAAGTGGAAAATCTGGAAGGGAAATAATCAAGTCTCACGATGGATACGAATTGGTCAGAATAGGGGTTATTGACTACTTGATCGCTCAGGGAAAACATTGGCAATATGCCAGACAAGCTGGAGACTTAGCCAAATTATTTATCAAAGAGATGGAGATGCCTTTTAGGACTAACCTAGAGGATTATCCTGAAATTAAAAGAAAATCTCAGCTTTTACTTTGGAATTAAATCATTAAAACTAAAAGATATGTTAGCTATTTTATTTGTTGCCATTTTGGTATTTATCGAGTTTAAGTATGTAAGGGTTGTTTCAGAGGAAAAACAAGTCATAGCTTCTAAATCTGATTTGGTTAAGGAAGCAGCATAATTTATTTTGAATTCACATCCTTCAACCAATGTGGAGCAGAAAGCGTTATCAAAATTCTATAAAAGAAATACGTGATAGATTTTTATAAGTTTTCTTTATCTAACGGATTGAGGGTCGTAATACATGAGGATTTCTCGACTCCTTTTGTGGCGACTAATATTTTATATGATGTGGGGGCGAGAGACGAATCACCAGATAAAACTGGTTTGGCACATTTATTTGAGCACTTGATGTTTGAGGGAACACATGAAGTAAGTGATTATGATGAGCCTATACAGAGAGCCGGTGGAGAAAATAACGCATTTACCAATAGCGATACAACCAATTTTTATAATGTTCTGCCAGCGAGGAATCTTGAGACCGCCTTATGGTTAGAATCTAATCGAATGTTTGATTTAAATCTGAATCAAAATTCCTTAGAACTTCAAAAAAAAGTTGTTGTTGAGGAATTTTATGAAACTTGCTTGAATCAACCTTTCGGAGATGCTTGGCATCATCTTTCTGCTTTAGCATATAAAATTCATCCCTACCAATGGCCAACTATTGGAAGGAATCCAGACCATATTTCACAATTTACCTTAGATGAGGTAAAGAAGTTTTACGACAAATATTACTACCCAGGTAATGCTATTTTAAGTATTTGTGGGCCTGTCAAGGCAAGTAAAGCTGAACAACTGGTGTATAAATGGTTTGGAGGCCTGCCCGAAAGTAAAAGAGGTTTAAAAAATCTTCCTCTTGAACCTAAGCAATGCGCTAAAGCCATTCAATCTGAATATGCCAAAACACCAGTTGATGCAATTTTTATGGCTTTTAAAGTTCCCAAAAGGACAGATTTTCAATTTTATACCGCTGATGTTTTATCTGATATTTTAGCGGGTGGTGATTCTTCAAGGCTATATAGTAAATTACTCAAAAAAAAGAAGTTATTTAATTCTATTGATGCTTATGTTACCGGGAATATTGATCCAGGATTATTAGTAATTGAAGGTAGGCCAGCAAAGGGCGTAAACTTGGAAGCAGCAGAAATGGAAATTTGGAAAATCTTAGAAGAATTAAAAGTCCATTCTTTAAGTAGTAGAGAGCTTGATAAGGTTAAAAATAAGATCAGCACCCAATTGTCCCTATCAGAATTAAGTTCAGTTAACAAGGCGATCAATCTCAGTTTTTATGAGTTGCTAGGCGATGCCTCTATGATCAATAAAGAATATGATTATTATAATGAGGTGACTCCCGAGCAAGTTCGCAGTTGTGCTGATGAAATATTGAAAGAGGAATCTTGTTCTGTCCTTCAATACCAAAGTGCGAATTAATTGATTTTCCCTATTGGTTTAAAAAAATTTCTTTTAGTTTGGCCTCTAAAGCTGGACCTCTTAAATTGACTGCAATAATTTTTCCTTCAGGGTTCAATAAAAAGGTCTTCGGTATGGCGGTAACTTGATATAGTTGAGCAACCGTATTGCTCCAACCTTTAAGATCACTTACCTGAGGCCAAGTCAGTTGGTCTTTTTCGATGGCATTGAGCCAACGTTGTTTGTTGTTGTCTAAACTGATCCCTAATATTTCAAATCCTTTTTCACGATATTTTGAATACATTCTAACCACATTGGGATTTTCTCTCCTACATGGTCCACACCAACTGGCCCAGAAATCTAGCATGAGATATTTACCTTTGAAATCAGACATTTTTACAGGCTTTCCATTCGGGTCCAATTGGGTGAAGTCTGGAGGGGTACCGCCCGGACTAAATTGAGTAGCTACTTGTATCCTTTCACCTAATATGCTAGAACTTTTAGGGTTTATTGAATCTAAGACTTCAATAAATGGAAGGGCATATTTGAGTAATTCAGGATGTTTTTTTTGTTCTAGGGTATTGAAGATTCCACCTAATGCCATTACTTGGATATTAGCATGTTGGGGCAGTAGTTGAAGTAAATCTGAAAATATGGTATTCATTAAGTCATTAGGAACTCCTATTTCCACTAAGGTTTTGCTGTAGTTTCTAAATGATTCATACAAAAAGGGGTTATAGGGGACAGCTAGATTACTAAGATTGGCTTGGCGAAAAAATTCATTGATAAAATGGTTGATTTCATCTTTGTATGGTGATGTATTAGGTAAATAGTCTAAATAAGTGGTCAATCCAATGGCTTCTCCAATGGACGGGTCAAGTTGATGAGCTTTTATAAGAAGATTGGATTTATTCGTGTTTATCTGATCAAGTTTGTCGAAAAAAGCAATTTTTACGGAATCCTCATTTGCTTTTTGTAGTAAAGCTTTGGTCCGGCCTGATTCGATATTTAAGTTTATTAATTGCCGTCTTGTATTTTCAAATTGTTCGTTAAAGGGGGCATTCGAAAGCGTACTTTCTTTTAAGTTGTCGCAGGTTCCAGTAAAGGTTATACTGGTTTCTTTTCCATTCAGAGCAAATAACCTGTAAGAATTTGGAGGTATTCCTAAATAGTAAAAAGAAGGTTGGTCAATAGAAATAGCATATTTGGTAACTGGTGAATCGGTTGATAATACTTTTATTTCTGTCTCTTTGAATCCTATTCCGTCAAATATGTATAAGGAAGGAGGGTGGGTACAATTTTCCATATTTACCTCAACGATGACTTCCTGACTAAATATTTGTTGGGTAAATAGTAGAAAAAATAAAAGGTTTAGTGAGGTTTTAGCAAACATTAATCGAAACAATGTAATTAATATTGAAACAAGTTGAACGTATTGGATCAACTAAGGGTTATTAAATAAAAAATGATTTCAAGCGTGAATTCAAAGTTAATAGGTTTCTTACTTTTTCTGGCAATTGCCATTGTTATTCTTACAAGCGTAATAAAATTTGCTTTCAGATTGTTGTATGGTATCTTTCCATTTTTGCTTATAGCCACCTTATTTATCGATCGATCGGTATTTAAAGAATATGCTTCAAAAATTCAATCTTTGTGGAAAGACAACTGGATATTAGGTGGAGGAGCAATTGTATTGAGTTTCATAGGTATTCCTTTGGTGTCCCTATATTTGTTTTTAAAAGCACTTAATAGAAAGCAACAAAAGCCAAAAGTTAACAATGAAGAATGGATTCCCTATGAAGAGATTGTAGAGGAACCTTCCAAATCGGAGCGCAAATTTTACTGATTATTTTTCCATTCACTTTGAAAGTGAAAGGAGATTTCCGGAAAGTTTTCTTGAATGGTCTTTAAAGACCATGCAGATTCAGCAAGGAAAACAGATTTGCCATCTTTATCGGTGGCCATTTCTCTTTTGCGTTTATTTTTAAACTCCTGCATTTGCTTAATATTATTTGCTGAGATCCAACAGGCTTTATAAAGGTTTACGGGCTCATAAGTAACTTTAGCTCCGTATTCATGCTCAAGCCTATATTGAATAACTTCAAATTGCAGGGCTCCAACAGTACCAATAATTCTCCTTCCATCTTCATCTTTGGTAAACATTTGGGCGACGCCCTCATCCATTAATTGCTCTAATCCTTTAGATAATTGTTTGGCTTTCAATGGATCAGCATTATTTACGTATCTAAATTGCTCTGGCGAAAAGCTTGGGATACCTGTAAAGTGAAGGGCCTCTCCCGAAGTTATGGCGTCTCCAATTTTAAAATTCCCAGAGTCATATAATCCAATTACATCACCCGGATAGGCCTCGTCGATGACCATTTTCTTTTCAGCCATGAAAGAGGTAGGGTTGGGAAATTTCATTTTTCTATTCAACCGAACATGAAGATAATTGGTATTTCTTTCAAATATTCCGCTGCATATTCTTAAAAATGCAATTCTGTCCCTATGCTTGGGATCCATATTTGCATGAATTTTGAAGATAAATCCAGAAAAATCTTTTTCATCTGGTTTAACGATTCGTTCCTCGGTAATTCTCTCTAATGGTTGTGGTGCAATTTGAACAAAGCAATCCAGAAGTTCTTTTACACCAAAATTATTTATGGCACTGCCAAAAAAAACAGGAGAAATAGATCCTTTCAAATAGTCATTTCTGTCAAATTTTGGATAAATACCTTTTATGGTTTCCACCTCTTCTCTTAATTCATCGGCAGGCCCTTTTCCAACCGAATTTTCAAGTTCCACTGCCTCCAAATCCTTGATTTCGATAATTTCTTCAGGATTTTCTAGTTTGCCATGAGGACTAAAGAGTTGAAGCTTCTTTTCAAATAAATTGTAAACGCCTTTAAATCTTTGCCCCATGCCAATAGGCCAGCTAAGTGGGCATACATGCAAACCGAGTTTTTGTTCTATTTCGTCCAATAAATCAAATCCATCTTTTCCCTCTCTATCCAACTTGTTAATAAAAACAATTATAGGGGTATTACGCATTCTGCATACGTTGACCAATTTCTCGGTTTGAGGTTCCACTCCCTTTGCCACATCTATAACTACGATTACACTATCTACGGCGGTTAATGTTCTATAGGTATCTTCAGCAAAATCTTGGTGCCCTGGTGTATCTAGGATATTTATTTTAAGACCGCTATAATCGAATGCCATTACGGAAGTAGCTACAGATATACCCCGTTGACGTTCAATTTCCATAAAGTCTGAAGTGGTACTCTTTTTTATTTTGTTACTTTTAACAGCCCCTGCTTCCTGAATAGCTCCTCCAAAAAGTAATAATTTTTCTGTTAGAGTAGTTTTACCAGCGTCTGGATGGCTTATAATTCCAAAAGTCCTCCTTTTCTCTAATTCGTCTTTAAATCCCATGAGTTTCTATTATTGGGGCAAAAATAAGGAATGCTGACCAATGCGATACAGAAATCAAATCAATACAGATAGTAGAAATACTATTAAATATTGACTACATTACTATGACAAAAAGAAGTTGTGCTTCTTTTTTTTTCAAAAAGTAATAATATGAAAAATGTTTTTGCATTTGATTTTTCTAATATAAAAGGTGATTTTTTTGGTGGTATTACAGCAGGTATTGTAGCTCTTCCTCTAGCGTTGGCTTTTGGAGAGCAAACTGAATTAGGGGCTATTGCTGGGTTATATGGAGCTATCGCTATAGGAGTTTTTGCTGCTTTATTTGGTGGCACCCCTACCCAGATAAGTGGCCCCACAGCTCCGATGACCGTAGTTTCAGCAGTTATCATTAATGATTCCATTGAGTATGCAGGTTCATTAGAATTGGCGATGCCCCTTATCATAGGAACATTTTTTTTAGCTGGAGTAATGGAGGTTTTATTTGGAATATTGGGAGTTGGAAGATACTTGAGATATATTCCTTATCCAGTAGTTTCAGGTTTCATGAGTGGTATCGGTGTCATCATCATTATAACACAAATTTTTCCTTTTTTCGGTTTACCTGCTCCTGCAGGAGGAACAATTGGAACAGTTAGCCATCTGAACGAATTACTGCCGAATATCAACTACTCATCGACCCTCTTGGCGTTGGGAACAATTATGATTATTTACCTTTTTCCCAAAATTACTAAAGCAGTACCCAGTTCTCTTGTGGCTTTAATCGTAATGACGGGGTTAGTATTTTTATTTTTACCGGTAGGGAGTGTTCCCATAATAAATGATAGTACTGCTAATGGGGTGCCAACCGGCCTTCCTGACCTAAAGCTTAATTTTTTTAATGTATTTACTGATTTTGGACATTTGATGTTGATTGTTGAATTCGCTTTTACTTTAGCGGCATTAGGTGCAATAGATTCTTTACTAACTTCTATTGTAGCGGACAATATTACCAAGACCAAGCACGACAGTAATCAGGAGCTTGTTGGACAGGGAATTGGAAATATGGCCGCAGCGATTTTTGGTGGTTTGCCTGGAGCAGGAGCTACAATGAGGACAGTCATCAATGCTAATTCAGGTGGAAAGACAAAGATATCTGGAGTAATAGCAGGATTGTTTTTATTAGCTATTTTATTGGGTTTAGGTCCATTAGTTGGCAAAATACCTAATGGTGTTTTAGCAGGAATTCTAATTACTGTTGGTATAGGTATTATTGATTACAAGGGATTTAAGCATTTGAGGAATATTCCCATTACAGATGCGGTAATCATGTTGGTTGTCCTTTTATTAACTGTTTTTGTTGGCTTGTTAGAAGCAGTAGCTATAGGTATGGTCATGGCCTCACTTCTTTTTATGAAAAGTATTTCAGATGTTATTGACCATAAGACTGAATCTGCACCCATTCGCGATTTTGCTAGAGAAATCCCTTGGAAAGATGAAGGAGATATAATAGATAAAATTGGTAATAAAGTTTACATCAAGCACCTTAATGGGCCCTTATTTTTTGGTTTTGCTTCCCGGTTTGGCGAAATGATCAAAGCACTTCCAGAAATAGAGGTAGTTATCATTAGAATGGATCGAGTACCTTATGTAGACCAATCTGGATTGTATGCTTTGGAGGAGGCCATCGTAGATTTGAAAGGTCAAGGAATAGCAGTGGTCTTTACTGGTTTAAGTGGCCAACCTAAAGATATGTTGTATAAAATAAAACTAGTCCCAGGATTGGTTTCAAAAGAATTTTGTTTTCCTACCTTTGCAGATGCGTTGCAATGGTTGTATGATTTTTTAGGGACCGATGGGGATTTAATTCAGTTGGGGCGTGAACCGCACTAATAAATAAATGGTATTACATAAGTATGGGCTTTTCTTTACAAATGAAAATTAATGAAAACCTGTTTATAAGAGATCCGCAGGAAACCAAATTAGGTAAAAAAATTATACAGCAAGGGATTATCACTATAGATGAAATAGGTTTTGAACTGTTTACCTTCAAAAAATTAGCTGAACGCATAAATTCAACAGAAGCTTCAATTTATAGGTACTTTGAAAACAAACATCTTTTTTTAGTCTATTTATTGTGTTGGTATTGGGAATGGATGATGTTCACGATTGAATTAAATACTATGAATGTGGCAGATCCTCTCAAGAAATTAAAAATTGCCATTTCTTCTATAGTTGCTACAACCAGAAGAAATACTTCTATAGATTTTGTAGACGAGGATATCCTTCATAAAATAGTAGTAGCCGAATCGACTAAAACCTATCATACTAAGCAAATTGAAAAAGAAAATGATCAAGGGTTTTTTAAGACCTATAAGTCATTAAATAAAAAATTAGCTGGTTTCATTTCAGAAATAAATCCACAATTTAAATATCCTAGAGCCCTAGCAAGTACAATTTTGGAAATGGCTAATACCCATATTTATTTTGCTATTCACCTTCCTTCAATGACTGATGTTAGTGTGGACGATGGTGATTTAAGTCAAATTGAGCAATTGTTGTGGGATTTTACTTATGCCAATTTGAATTTTCAAACCCCTCCCAGTGAAAATTAATCAAGGTTTAATGGGTAAGAGTCCAGCGCCTTCTCCCAAACATCTAATATGGTTAAGAATTTCATCGCTTTGATCAGAGGTTATATTGATGTTTCTTTTTTTGTTGTTGTAATTGATTCTGATTTTTTCTATTGGATGGTGTACTAAAGCATAAAATACATCTATAGGGATAATAGCTGTATGGTTATAAATCCTCATGTTAATTTCCCTGTTAAAGGTTCCCCTATCTGGATAATTAATTAATCCTACAATGGTATCATTGGCCAACTTCAATAGCAAATTAGTGCCGGGTTCAATTTCCGAAAATGATCTTTCTGGAGTTACCAGAGTAAGGAATAAATTGCTGTAGTTCCCTAATTCTCCATAGCTCAAAATAATTTTGGCTTCTTCAATTAACTTAATCCCATCCTCTTCTAAATATTCACTAGCAATCAAATACCCAATATTTACCGAAGGTGTAGCAATAATAAGGGTACTATCAAATTCATCTAATTCATTGATGCTAAAGGTACATTGTCCTACAACAAAAACTCGCATTCCCAAGAATAAACATATAACCAAACCGAACCTCTTCATCCCTGAAAATTAAGGAAAATTAGTATTTCAAAAGAGTGATGTTTCCTTTTTTAATGAATTTTTCTTCATTGTAGCATGTTCCTTCTACTATATAGCCAAAAACGTCTGGAAGAAGCATTTTCCCTTTGAATGTTCCATCCCAACCAATTTCTTGTTGGCTAGATTCGAAAACTTTTTCTCCCCAACGATTATAAATTTTCATATTTAAGTCAGTAATAATTTCGCTCCTGACTTTAAAGAAATCGTTTTCTCCATCTCCGTTAGGTGTAAAAGCATTGGGGATAAAAATATAGGGTTCACCACATGGTAAATCGTCTCGAACTTGTACCGTTATGGGAAGTATTTCGGTACAGCCTAATTTTTCAAGTTCTACCAAATATTCTGTAGTGGTAGTAGGCTCAGCTAAAGGGTTGGCAATAGTGGGATCACTCAATGAATTTGCTGGAGTCCAACTATAAATACAAGATTCGCAACCCACTACCTCCAGTCTAGAAGTATCATTGGGGAATATAGTTGAAGGATCTGCAAAAACCTCAGCCACCCCTAAATCAACAAATTGAATAGAGGTATTTAAAGTATCCAAACAGCCGAATTGATTTTCTAAGAAAACCATAAAATTATTACTATCTACCGCAGTGACTGTAGCAGATGGACCTACAAAAGGATCAGATAAAATTTCAGTAACCGGTTCCCAAAAATAGACTAAACTGTCATTAGGCTTTTGATTGATTACCTGAATTTCAATATCTCTTGCTGGTTCGCACAAGACGGTATCAAGCGGTTTTAATGTAGCCTGAATAATACCATCTCCAATAGTAAGTGCATCAGAAAGTATGCATCCATTTGAATCTGTCACCTCGGCGTATATGATTTGTCCGGGTGCAGTTAATCCAATAACGGTATCACCTAAAGCAAAGAAGCTGCTTAAATCAGATTGATAACTCCAACGAACATTAGTAGTGTTATTGCTTGACACCAATAACTGCACACTATCCTGATAACATAGGGTGGTATCAGGCAGTAAAGTAAAGCGAATAGAATCATAAACTATAGCCAAGATTTCAATGTCTGTTTGACACGGTGTACCTGGATAGGCAATGGTAACATTAAATGAGGTATTGTTGATTACTGAGGAGGTCGGATTGGGAATATTCGTATTGGAAACTAATTCACTAGGTCCCCAGTCATAAATATAAGTCGGATCCGCATTCTGCCCTAATTCAAAAAGTACGTCGGGACAAGTAAAAATGGTATCCAATAAATTAGCATCTAGGGGAGTAATATCCGATGTTAGTGTAATGGTATCTAAACAACCAAATTGATTGGAAATATATCCCAGAAGGGTTTGTTGATTTTCAGAAAAGCTAACTTTAATGTTACCTGGTTTGCCAGTTAGCGTAACTATTTCTGAAGGATCCCAGTTAAAAGATAAGTTATCAAATGAATCTAGATTAACTACATTGATGAGCAAAGTGTCTCCTTGGCAAAAAGAAGTATCTGCACCTATTGGAAAATCCGTATCATAATCTACGCCATTATCAACCACAAGGACGCTTTCCTTTTCAATACACCCAAAGGTATCTACAGCAACAGCTGTTACAGTATCTGCTCTGAAAGGGTTAATACTTATTTGGTCAGTTCCATTATCAATCATATTTCCTAAGGAATTCTCCCAGAATATACTAGTTCCAACATTAGCTGTTGCTAGAAGAACAGCATCCTCTCCGCAAGTTAAGGCATTGCCTTGGGTAGCTAGATTTAATGGTTCAGGTACCTTGACTACTACCTCTTGTATATATTGACAGGTATCAAAACCAAAGTGGGTAGCGGTAACGGTATAGGTAGTAGTCGTTTGTGGGGTGACTTCCGGATTGGCAACCTGAGTAAAATCTAGACCAATATTGGGAGACCATGAATACACCAGGTTGGTATCAGGTTGTGGATTAAGAAAAGTGGGAATCCCTCGACAGACCACTAAAGTGTCTGGAATAAACACTTGGGGAATATAAACTTGAAAAGAATCAGTAAAGGACGCTGAACAATTATTTTCTGAGGTAATAACCATTGTCGCAATCACAGGACCACTTTCCAATATTTCAATTGAAGGGTTGGCTTCATCTGATGATTGTCCATTGCTGAAATTCCATTGATAGGTTAGTGCGTTTTCAAATATATTGACGGAAGTGTCTTCAAACTTAATAGTTTGGCTCGTATTTCCGCAGGATTCAATGGATTTTTGAAAATTGGCAGCCAGTTCAACAGCAGCAACATTAATGGTATCTCTAAATACCCTATTGCCGCACGCAACATCGTACCCCAATGACAAAGTAACCACATAAGTTCCGGCTTTGGAATAGGTATAGGAAGGATTAGTAGCCCTAGACTCTGAGAATACCCCTACTTCTTGGAAATCCCAATGATAGGCTAAGGCATTGGTGCTCGTATTGGTAAAATTAACTGTTGCCCCATCACACTCGAATTCATAGGTAAAACTTAAGGAATAATTGGTATCGATTACGGCAGTTTGTATAGAATCTAATCGGGTACAACCGTATTGAGAGGTGGTGGTCAAATAAACTATTCGTTCTCCAATGGTATCTTTCAAAGTGGGATTAGCTGAATTTAAGCCAGAAATAAAAAATTCACTTGGTTGCCAGCTAAAGGTCAAAGAATCATTTAAATCTAAATTTTCTATATCAAGAGAAAATAGTTCACCTTGGCAAACAGCCGCTGTGTCTGGCACTTCCAGATTAATGGGTCCACCAATAACTTCAAAATGGAGTTGTTCTTGACAGCCAATATCTAATGTAGTACTTTCAACATAAAAACTATCTACGCCGCTAATGGCTATCCCTACACGGTCTCCTGCACCAATCTTTTCGTTAGTTTCTTTATCATACCATTCAAAAGTAACAGGAAGATCTGAGGAAGCAACCACAACAGTAGAGTCCTCGCAAGAAAGCCCTGCACCGAGCAACGATAAATTAGCAGTTGGGGAAACTTCAAAGAATATATTTTCTTCCGCTGAACAGGTATCTGCACCAACTGTAAAAACATTTAAGGTATATTCTGTGGAGGTCAATGGGCTGAAAAAAGGAGCAGCAATATTGGGGTCACTAATACCTAAAGTAGGGGCCCATTTATAAAAGCTGTTGGTATCGATTGAAATCGGAATTTGTGTTTCTGTACCGTAACAAATAAAAAGAGAATCCTGTAAATTGGCAGACTGGGTTAATAAAAAGGGAATTTCATTTTTATTAATTTGATGACTGCAATTATTCTCATCGGTAATGGTAAACTGGATATCTAGAGTTTCACTTTGATACAGTTTGAAAGTTGGATTGGGTTCATCGAAAACCAATCCATTGGAAAGTCGATATTCGTAAATGTTGGTATTGTTGTCCGAATTAATCGAACGATCTAATAACTGTACGAGGACAGAATCCCGATTGCATGAATTGTATTCGATATTAAAATCTGCTAATAACGTTTTTTGATCTACATTGATTTCCTTGATAAGCGTATCGCGGCAAACTTCCGAATTGGCCAAACTTAAGGTAATGGCATATTTCCCTGTATCAGGGAATGTAAATAGCGGTTCAAATACATTTGAAGTGTCCGTTGCAATGGAATCAATTCCAAAATCCCACTTAAAATTAGTTGCACCCTGCGAAAGGTTATCAAATATGACTTGAACTGAACTCTTACAACTTTGAAGAAAATCGAATTCTAAAACTGGTGGGTTTTTTACCGTCACAGGAATTGAATCTGTAATAAAACAAGCACCACCACCAGCGGAAATGGTTACCCTGAAGGTTACATCTTCAGTGGCAAGGAAAGAGGGATTTCTCGAAGTGGGATCGGATACCAATTCAGAAGGAGACCAATTATATGTATAACCTAGATATTCTGGAGTTAAAGGATTTAATTCGACACTATCACCAAGACAAGCTTCCAAATCATTAGGAATACCCAGATTCAGGTTTGGAATACTACTATCAAAGGACTTAGTGAGGGTGCTTATACAGCCATATTCATTGGTTAAAGTCAAAGTTACATTACCCAATACTCCGAATGGAACCGGAAAAAATGGACTTTCTTCTCTGGAAGTTAAAATGGTGCTCCCATATTGTAGTTCCCAATAATAAGATACAATCTCTGCAGTATCAACAGTTAAATCAAACATTCTTACAACTGGACTTTCCTCACAACTGTAAACATCAATTCTGAAATCCATATCTGCCCCAGTTCCATGAATCACTAAGGTTTGAATTAAGGTATCAGAACAAATGGTATTCGGTTCAGCTATTAAAGCCACTTGATAGGCTCCTGGACCATCAAAAGTGAAAGATGGTCTGGCCAAATTAGAAGAATTTTCAGTAGAAGGCCAATCGAAATACCATATAAAATTATCGGATTCTAGACTATTATTATTGAAGCTGTAGGTCAATGAGTCACAGGTCGTTTCAGGTAGGTCATACCTAGCTGTTACAATTCCACATTGAGCAACAT
This sequence comes from uncultured Saprospirales bacterium, assembly GCA_937926355.1. Taxonomy (GTDB): domain Bacteria; phylum Bacteroidota; class Bacteroidia; order Chitinophagales; family Saprospiraceae; genus CALAZP01. The sequence goes on along the minus strand of CALAZP010000146.1, from coordinate 357 downwards.
TATATTGAAAATCTCTTCTGGTAATGGACAATAAATTGCCTGTTTCTTTATTATACTCCTCCACGCAAAGGCCTACGACAAATTGTCCCTCAAGCTCAGGAATACCAGTCATTACTCCAGTATTGGGGTCAATTTGAAGAGGCTCCCCTAATCCAAGTACATTATCAACTGAAAAATCAATTCCACTACCACTGATCCAAGGGATGGTGTCATAAGGTGGATTGTTAGGTGGTTGTGGCACAGGATTAGCCAAATTAGCTCCAGCTTTAGGCTGGCAAAACTTGTAAACTAAAGAATCCTCTACATTGTCCTCTATGTCAATGGCTGAATGGTCAAATCGAAGGGATTGGCCATAAC
>CALAZP010000145.1 GCA_937926355.1 uncultured Saprospirales bacterium | reverse complement strand
GATCTGTTTTGCTAATTACCTGGGGCTTAGGGTCTTCCTTTACAGTGTTTTTGGCGAGAGGATCAGGAACAATCATTTTTTCTGCTACTAAAAAACGGGCTTTCCCATATTGAGTTTGCCCTTCCACATCAGTGGTAAAGGTATAATCGGCATTTTCGTACCCCGGACTAGAAATAGTCACTTTATACGTTTTATTAGGTAAAACCACTAAGCGGTAAAAGCCATCAGTGTAGTTTTTGTCGTGAAGAACAGATGAGCCAGTAGCTAGGATTTCCTCTACTACTACGCGCATTTCATTCAAAGGACTACTAGTCGCCAAATCATAGGCGGAAGCTTCTAAAAAAACAGGGGTTTCGGCAAATAAAACTTCAAAAAGGTCATCATCTGTGGTATTTTCCTTTTCTCTTGGAATTTTTCTATTAGAAGCAAAAAAGCCATTTCCAGCTTCGGGTAGTTTTGTAAAAAAAGCATCATCTGCTCCGGAATTGATAGGTTTACCCAAATTAATCGGTTGTTTCCAGGATCCTGAACTTCCTTCTACAGAGAATATATCGTATCCCCCATAGCCGATCTGACCATTAGAGGAAAAATACAATTTACCTTCTCCTTGATGATAGAAAGGAGCTATTTCATCTCCTATTGTATTGATGGAAGGCCCCAAGTTTCGAGGATCAGAAAAATTAAGGCTTTCTGGATAAATAGGCCTGGTCGTTACCCACAAATCCAATTTACCAAACCCATCATTTCTATTGGAGACGAAGTAGAGCCATTCGAGATCATTTTCGTGAACTACAAAAGGTTGGGTTGCGGTAATCCCTGCTTGGTTGATATAATCAGGAAGGCGCTGAGGTCGGGTCCATAAGGCCCCACGACGATAAGTAACAAATAGCTCACATCTGGTTTCCCCTGCTTGGAAGTTTGCCGACGGCTCACAGATAGAAAAATAAAAACTGGTTCCTGATGGACTCAAACTCCCATAACCATATTGACCACCGGGTATTATGGGGAAATTTTCCGGCGTACTGCCTTTACTCCAAAGATTGCCCTGTCTCCGACTTCGGTATATTTTGGCAGAACCACCAATATTAGCGGTAAAATACAGAAGATCATTACTAAGGGGTAAAGGGGCTATTTCATTAGCCGCAGTATTGATATCTCCCCCCAGATAGATGACTTCGGTATTGGAAGAATTTTCATTCAGTTGGCATCCTGCAATTTCTGTCTGCACAATTTCTTGCATCACCTGCTTACCTTCCCCCGTATAGGAATTGATAAAATCTTTGAAAGCGGTTTGAGCTGCCGTATATTGCTCGGACTGCTTGAGCGCTCTGGCATATTTAATGCCTAAATAAGGGTATTCGGTAGTACCGTCCTCCAAAACCTGTTGGTAGTAAAAAGCTGCTTTTTCATAATGACGGGCCAGCGCATAGGATTCTGCAGCATTAAAACATAAATCAATTTTACTTTTCTTTTGCCAGGCAGATTCGTAGTGGTAGGCAGCCAGAGGATAGTTTTTTTCTTGAAATGCTGATTCCGCCGCTTTTACATGTTTTCTCCAACTCAAATCTTGTTGGCTCCATAAATCAACATGACCCAGAAGCAGGTTCCAAATAAGCAGAGTAGTTAAAAATCGCTTCATTTCCCAAGTTTTTCAAAATAACGGGCGACCACAGGTCCAAAGTGCCGCCACTCTAATGCCTGAATTTTCTTTGCTAAGGTTTCCGGAGTTTCCCCCT
>CALAZP010000144.1 GCA_937926355.1 uncultured Saprospirales bacterium | reverse complement strand
AATGTGAGGTGGTGAAACAGGCAGGCACGCCCTCTCGTCTCGGGGGTGGAGGAAAGGGATAAATTTTCCGAAAGGAAAGCTAACCGCTCCGTGGAGGTTCGAATCCTTCCCTCACAGCAATGAAGCGCTATAATCTATGGATTGTAGCGCTTTTTATTTTTATAGATAATCCATTAATTCTGCCACTCCTGAAGGATCACTATATTGTTGCGGATAGATGATGATTTTACTAATCTCTTTAAATTCGCTTTCCATTTTAGTGGGAAGGTTTTCCAATTCTCTCAGGTGACTGATTGCATTTTTCCGAGCGCTTACCAGGAATATCAAATCATCGGGTTCCAAATCAGAAGCTATGGTAGAAAGGTGATTCCAATCGGAGTAATTGATGAAATTTAATTGGGTATTCAATTTTTGTTCATCTAAAAAAGTTTGGACCGCTTTTTTCGTTTCCGTATTACTGTACAAGTAGATGCTCGAGCTGAGTTCTCGGGCCATTTTAGTGACCTTAGATAGCCATTGGGTAAATCCTTTCTCTCTTTCTGCAAGAGGGGGGGCTGCGAGGAGGATTCTTTTGTGGTTAGCAATAGGATTTTGGAGGGCACATATAAAGGTAGTTTTATCCGAGTGATTGATTAAACTATTTACTTTGTCTCCAATGATAATTTCAAGAATACCAGGTTTTTGTGGCCAACCCAGGATGACGATATCCGCAGCTATTTCTTTAGACATTCTGATGATACCACTAGCGGGATTGTGATCTATAGTGGCCAGTATTTTGACATTAGTTTCAGTTGCGGAAGCTTGTTTAGCTAATTCTTCTAATTTTTTTCTCGCTTTGTGAAGATTGATTTCTGCCTCATCGTTATTACTGACAACAGAAAGCATGTGAATAGATTTTTCAGCTTTGGGATGCTTGATATAGATACAAAATTCTAATAGCCGTTCCATGGATTGAAGATTAGCTATCGGTAGTAGAATAACTTCCTCGGAGGCATTCGTTATTTTTTCCAGGGATTGTCGATCTATTTCGGTTTCTTCAACCAATTTTTTAGCAGCTTTTTCTGTGGCAAAGGAAGAGATGATACTGGTTAACAGAATGAGGATGATGGTCCCGTTCAGGATGTCTTCATTGATAATATCTGCTCGATAACCGACGAGGATGACTGCCAAACTAGCCGCGACTCTGGCGCTGCTAAGTCCGTACATAATATCTCTTTGCGCCTTGGTAAATTTAAAAAGAACTTGACTGAAATAGGCGGCCAACCACTTACTGACCAGAGCAGTAACCGTAAGTATTCCGGCAACAATGAGGGCTCCAGTACCACTGAATATGACTTTTAAGTTGACCAACATACCCACACTAATCAGGAAAAAAGGAATGAAAAGCGCATTCCCTATAAAATCAATCCTATTCATCAAAGCTGAGGAATGTGGAATGAGTTTATTGAGGGCTAAGCCTGCTAAAAACGCTCCGATGATAGGTTCCAGTCCTGCAATTTCAGCCAGAAAGGCAGTAAAAAATACAGCAGAGAGCACAAAAATATAATGGGAGTGCTTTTCACTTTCTAGTTTGTTGAAAAACCACTTGGCTATTTGGGGAATGATCAGGAAGACTATAGCAGTAAAGATAGTGATGGATAATCCCAATTGAATCCAAAACCCTTGATCAATTTGACCACTTGCCCTTCCTAATATGATGGCGAGTAGGATCAACACCGCCGTATCGGTTAAGATGGTACCTCCAATGGTAATGGCTACTGCTTGATTTTTGGAGACTCCATATTTACTCACAATTGGGTAGGCGACTAGGGTATGGGTGGCAAACATGCTAGCGGTAAGTAAACTGGCATTACTGCTGTATTCCAATAAATAGAAGCAGACCGGATAACCAATTAACATGGGAATGGCAAAAGTAAAGAATCCAAATGCCAAGCTTTTATTTCTGAAAATTTTAAAATCATTCATGTCCAGCTCTAGGCCGGCGATAAACATGATATAAAGCAGGCCAATGGTAGAAAAAAGTTCTATGGCCTCGTTACTTTCTATGATATTAAATCCATGGGGTCCAATGATAACTCCAGAAATAATCAGACCTATTACTCCTGGAATTTTAAGTTTGCGTAACACCAAGGGAGACAGTAGGATGATAAACAGAATAACGGAAAAAAAAAGTACGGGATTGGTAAGGGGAAGTTCAAACTCGTGAAGGAGGGTAGCTAGTGGACCACTTTGGTTCATTTTTAGGATTTTGACCTAAAGATAGAAAAACAGCCCCTAAAAAGTGAGTGTAAATAAAGGGGCTGTTTTCAAACGCCTATATCATCAAACTACTTAAACAACGTATAAATGTCTAAAACGCTGTCAGGTGGGAACTTATATTTTTGTTTTTGGTTCACGATTTCATTCAATTGATTAATTTTTGTAATATTTGTAGGCAATTCTAAAATCATGAAAAAGCGGCCGATTATTTTGGTTTTTACAGGGCTTCTGATGGCCACAATGCTAAATGGACAATGTTTGTCAGGAGATTGCCAAAATGGCTATGGCGTTCTGGTACGACCTAATTTCTATCGATATGCCGGTGAGTTTACCAGTGGACAAATTACAGGATTGGGCAAGGGGTATTTTCAAGATGGAAGCCAATATGAGGGGGATTGGTTAAATGGTTTTCCGCATGGAAAAGGGAAAAAAATATTGCCGTCAGGTAGAATTTTAGAAGGAATATGGAAAAATGGGGTTTTAGAGCAATCTAGTTTGGGGGGCCAGGGTGCACCTGAATTGGTAGCTAAGAGTGTGGGAGAATCGGGATGTATATCGGGGAATTGTCAAAACGGTCAGGGAATGTATGTATTCCCCAATGGTGCGGTTTACGTAGGTGAATTTTTTGAAGGGGAAATTCAAGGGGTAGGGATATGTTATTATCCGGACGGCAGCAAATATCAGGGATCATGGAAGGCGCGACAACCGCATGGCAATGGGACGAAAACCTATGTTGATGGCAGCAAACGCACTGGAATGTGGCATCAGGGGCTTCCAGTAGATGTGGAGGGTAATTTTGAAGAAAATTGGAGAACTCCGGGAGAGGTGGTAGTTCAAAGTGGTTGTATATCGGGAGATTGTAGGAATGGGCAAGGGGTCTATGGGTATCCGGATGGGAGTCGTTATAGTGGGTTTTTTAAGGAAGGTCAACCTTGGGGCGAGGGATCATTTGAGTACGCTAATGGGGACCTATACAGTGGTTCATTTAAGGCAGGTTTTCCCGAAGGGACGGGACAATTAACCAAAGTGGATGGTGCGCAATTTATAGGGCAATGGAGAGAGGGAGAATATTTAGGAGAGTCCAAGCAGATAGGCTGTGTCAAAGGAGATTGTATGGAGGGCTATGGCACTTATATATACGACGATGGAACGTCTTATATGGGCACTTTTAAAGCGGGGGTTCCGGATGGTAGTGGATTAGTGACCTATGCCAATGGAAACCGATATGAAGGAGGCATGAAAGCGGCGAACTTGGAAGGATATGGTACTTTGTATTTAGTGGATGGGACGGAAAAGGAGGGTTTTTGGGAAAAGGGAATTTTTGTAGGAAAAAGGAAGGAAGAAGTTGGGGTAGGGATGCCCCCTCAGCCTATTTTTGATAGTTTGGAAGAGGATCAGGAGGTGGACAGGCCAAAAGTATGGGCTTTAATTATTGGGGTAGCTGCTTACAAGCATATGCCGGCTTTGCGCTATACGGACGATGATGCCTATAGGATTTATGCATTTCTAAAAAGTCCTCAGGGGGGTGCTTTACCCGATGAACAAATCAATATTTTGATAGATGAAGATGCGACACGAAGTAATATATTGAGAACCATGCAGTCGGTTTTCAGTCAAGCTGGGCCGGAAGATTTATTGTTTTTATATTTTTCTGGGCACGGTTTACAAGGGGCATTTTTACCCATTGATTTTGATGGGTATGGCAATAAACTGTTTCACAATGAAATCACTGCGCTATTGGATCGGTCACCGGCTAAGTATAAGGTATGTATTGCAGATGCCTGTCATTCCGGTAGTTTGCTTTCCATGCGAGGAGGGGATATTGGGAATATTTTGACGGATTATTACTCGACGTTAGCAAGTGCCAGAAGAGGAACGGCATTGATTTTATCTTCGAAGAGTGAAGAGACTTCTCTGGAATCCAGTGAAGTACGGCAGGGGGTATTCAGCCATTATCTGATTCGGGGATTAAAGGGGGAGGCTGATTCAGATAATAACCGTTTGGTTACCATTAAGGAATTGTACGATTTTGTGTACCGAGAAGTAAGGGGTTATACCCACAATGCGCAGTCACCTGTTATTGATGGGGATTACGATGAAAACATGACGGTTTCTGTAAGGCCTTGATTATTCGGAATAATCCTTTATATTTGCACTCTTTTTTAACTAATTATTAAATATAGTCTGATCCAATGAGAAATTACGAAGTAACATTCATCGTTGACCCAGTGCTGTCAGGGGAAGAAATTAAATCGACAGCTCAGACGTATGAGAATCAAATTTCCCAATCGGGAGCCAAGATTGTTCACGTTGAAGAAATGGGGTTGCGCCAATTGGCCTATCCTATTAAAAAGAGACACTCAGGTGTTTACTTTTGTATTGAATTTGCCGGCGAAACGGTTTCTATTATTGATGCTTTAGAATTGGCTATGCGAAGAGACGAGCGCATCATGAGGTTCTTGGTTATTTCCCTAGATAAGTATGGGGTGCAGTACAACCAAGATAAGAGAGACGGAAAAGTTGGAAACAGGAAGAAGGCGGCGGATGCAGCTGCGGCTGCGCAGAAGGAGGAAGAGGAGAAGGAAGGGTAAGCTGATTCAATTATTTTTATCAATTAAAACAATTCAAAATGGCTTCAAGAGACGATATAAAGTTTTTAAGCAACCCCAAAATAGGTCAAAACAGATCTAAATATTGTAGATTCCGTAAGTTTGGAATTAAGCACATCGATTACAAAGACGCTGAATTTTTGAAGCAATTTGTAAATGAACAAGGTAAGATTCTTCCCAGGAGGATAACAGGTAATTCTTTGAAATACCAGCGTAAAGTTTCCACTGCTGTTAAGCGTGCGAGACATTTGGCTATATTACCTTATGTAACTGACTTATTAAAATAGTAAATCAATTCTTATGGATATTATTCTTTTAGAACATATAGACAAAGTAGGTGGCAAGCACGAGATTGTTAGTGTTAAGCCTGGATATGCGAGGAATTATTTGATTCCGCAGGGGATGGCCATTATAGCGAATGCGGCTAATAAAGGAAAATTAGACGAATTAAAAGCCAAGGAAGCTGAGGTTGAGGCTCAGAAGATTTCTGAATATAAGGCTTTGGCTGCTAAATTAGCTGGTGCGACCGTTAAAATTGGAGCAAAAGCTGGAACAACTGGAAAGATTTTCGGTAGTGTAACCAATGTTCAGATTGCGGCAGCTATTAAGGACCAGTTTGAAATAGAATTAGAGCGTAGGCTCATTCATATTCCTGAGGAGGTTAAAGAATTGGGAAGCTACAAAGCAGAGGTTCATTTTCACCCTGAAGTACATCAAAAGATTGCCATTGAGGTAGTCAACGATTAAATAAATTAATGGTCGGATGAATTAGTGGGGAAGAACTCACATGTCCGACCATTCCTTTTCAACCATTCTTCTTTTTGTTTATAAGTAGGGTCTGCCAGTTTAACGAGCCTCCAGAATTTAGGAGAGTGATTCATTTCTAGTCGGTGGGCCAGTTCGTGAATAATAACATAATCCATAACTATTGGTGGAGCGAGCAAGAGTCTAGACGAAAGGCTTATATTTCCTTTACTTGAACAGGATCCCCATCTCGATTTCATATATTTTAATTGAACGGCTCCAATAGGTTGCTGAAAATGTAATTGATTGAGTTGATTTACTCTTTCTTTTACTGTGGGAAGAAAATATTTCCCAATTTTTTTGGCGACGACTTTATGAAGGTGTTCGGGTGTTTTATGGATAGATTTGATGGATAGAATATGGCTCAATGGGTTATTTAGAATATCCTTTTTAATACTCACCGGAGGAAGGTCTGGGTAAATAAAGAGAAAAAATTGATGGTCACCCACCCGAACCTTTTGGCCAGTTTGATAAGATGGAAGTTGATGGGGTAATAGCAGGTGGGGATTTTTAGCTACCCTTTTATTTGCCCAATTCACAAAGCGTTCCATAACCCTTTGTTCTTCTGTTTGGGTAATCCAAAAAGGCATTTTTACCACTAAGGTTCCATCCTTAAAGCTACAAGAGGCGGTTTTGCGCCTTTCCTTGAGCACTTTTATTTCCAATCTTTAGCCTTTTTTGGTGGCGAAATCATTCATCACCTCAATGAGGTGTTCTATACTTTCCATGGGTAGCGCATTGTAGATGGATGCTCTGAATCCTCCTACGGATCGGTGTCCTTTAATACCTTCTATATCGGCAGCTTTACAGATCTCGAGAAAATCTTTTTGCAGGCTATCGTCTTGGAGTAAAAAAGTAACATTCATATCAGATCGATCTTCTTTGGCTGCGGTACCGACAAATAGTGGATTGGCATCTAGTGCATCGTAGAGTTTGCCCGCTTTCATTTCATTGTGCTGATTCATTTTTTGCAAGCCGCCTAATGCTTTAATCCACCTCAGGGTAAGTAGGGTTACGTAGATGGGAAAAACGGGTGGAGTATTAAAAGAAGATTGGTTATCGATATGCGTTTGATAGTTTACCATAGAAGGCAGATCTCTGCCTGTATGTCCTAGAGCATCTTTTTTGACTATGACGAGTGTGGTTCCAGCGGGTCCTAAGTTTTTTTGGGCACCGGCATAAATGACGGAGAATCTTTTATAATCTATAGGTTTAGACATAATATCGGAAGACATATCGGCTACCAGTGGGACGGAGGTGTCGGGTAACTTTTTGTATTGGGTTCCGAAGATGGTATTATTCGTAGTGATATGTAAATAAGCAGAATCAGTAGGTACTGAATAATCTTTGGGGATAAAATTATAATTGGTTTCTTTAGAGGAGGCCACTACGGAAATTTCTCCAAAACGCTTGGCTTCTTTTATGGCTTTAGCCGACCAGCTACCGGTATCTACATAGGCTGCTTTTCCGTTGGAAGGAAGAAGATTCATTGCCGTCATAAAGAATTGTGAGCTGGCTCCTCCGGTGAGGAATAGGACTTCGTACTCATCAGAAAGGCCTATTAGCTCTTTTACCAGGTGGGTAGCTTCATCTAAAAGAGGTACGAAATCGGGGCTTCGGTGGGAAATTTCTAGTATGGACATGCCGCTTCCATTAAAATCTGCTGCAGCTTCACTAGCTTGTGCGATAACAGAAGCAGGTAAGATAGCTGGGCCTGCGTTAAAATTATGTTTTTTCATTATTAGATGGGTGGTTTAAATGAATGACAAAGTTAAGCAAATATGAGTGGAGGCGGTGTTGAAATTTTTTTTCAAATGCATTTTATTGATAATGTGTAGTTTGTATATATAGATATTTTTATTTTTGAATTTAGGTTGCACAGAATTAAAATTGAGTTTACATTTGCATCCGCTTCGATAGAAAAGTTTATAGACAGCGATTAGACACGGAAAAAATAAATGTTTACAGTTTTTAAATTTTTATTTGGTGGTGTCAATTTTTCATTTTAATTTTGCAGTCCCTTACGGGAAAAATGATCAAAGGATTGTTTTGTTGGAGGGATTTTTTGGTAGGCTTTGGGTGA
>CALAZP010000143.1 GCA_937926355.1 uncultured Saprospirales bacterium | reverse complement strand
AATCTGCGTGTTGATGGATTGCCGCCTTAATTTGATTTTCGTGTATTAGTTTTTTTCCCTCTTCGGGAAAAATTTCAATTACAGCCTCCTCAGGAAGATAACCATGCCATTTTACTTGGCTGTCAACGGCATATTGGTCTGATGGGAATGCACCCCCTTCGATCAATATTTTATATCTTTTAGGCGTAGGTTGATAGAATGAGGTCATCAATAGATGGAGGTTAACCGTTAGTGCATTAGCTACCATTACCTCTTCAGGATATGCTCCCGCAATGGTACTCAGTTGATGGGCAATTCGCTCTGGTAAATTAGCCCAATTTTCATCCCCATCAAAAAAACCTTCAATACCCAATTGCGCCCAATCATCTAAAGTTTTTTTCACTGATTCCCGAGCACTTATAGATTGAAGTCCCAAAGAATTACCACAGAAATAAATACTTTTCTCCTTTTGAAAAGGAGGAATAAAAAACTTTTTTTGAAACGCTTGCAATGGATCTTTTTTATCCATAGTGCTTGCAAATTCAATTGTATTTTCGAATACCATAGTTAAGGTTAATCAAGAATTTTTAAAAAGTGTCCCTTGATGCCCAAAGACAAATGGGTTCTCTAAAGCTAGTAGCTGTAATTTAACAGATAAGCCATAAAAATATCCTTGCAAATTTCCATTTTTTGCGATACAACGATGACAGGGAATAATAATGGCTATGGGGTTTTTCCCATTAGCTTGTCCCACTGCTCTGACAGCATTGGGGTCACCCAATTGGGTGGCGATTTGTTGATAGCTCGTAGTTTTTCCGAAGGGAATCTTGAGCAGCTCTTTCCATACTTTTTGGTAAAATGTAGAATGACCTTGTAGGTCTAATGTCAAATCAAAAACTTCTCTTTCCCCTTGGAAATATTCGTTTAATTGTTGAATGGCGTTTTTTAAGGAAGGAGGAATAGGTCCTGCTGGACAAGGGGATTGTCCGGATAAGGTAACGCCACTAATTCCTTTTGAGGTGCCTTGAATTTTAATACACCCAATCGGAGATAAAAAATGAGCTTCATCTATCATGTCAGGTGTTACTTTGCATGTCTTTCTTCTAATACTTGTAGGACATCTTCAAGTGAAAAGTCCTTAGCTGAAAGTAATACTAAATAGTGATACATCAAATCTGCTGCTTCGTTTAAAAACAAATCCCGATCGTTGTCTTTTGCCTCAATTACCAATTCCACCGCTTCTTCACCAACTTTTTGCGCGATTTTGTTAATGCCTTTGGCAAAAAGAGAAGCAGTATAAGATTTTTCTTGTTTCTCGCTTTTTCGCGCTTTAATAATAGATTCTAATTTTTGTAAAAAGTTAAGGTCGGTTTGTTTAGGCCCAAAACATGAAAAGCTTCCGGTATGGCAAACCGGTCCTTTGGGGAGGGCTTCAATTAAAAGGGCATCTTTATCGCAATCTAAGTGAATATCCACCAATTGCAAGTAATTACCCGAAGTCTCTCCTTTAGTCCATAATTGCTGTTTACTTCGACTAAAAAAGGTGACCTTTCCACTTTTAAGGGTATGTTCTAAAGAAGCCTTTGAAATATATCCGAGCATTAATACTTGTTTGGTTACCGAATGTTGAATTACTGCTGGAATACTATCCTGCATTTTTTCAAAATCGGGTTGAGTAGCTGAAATTTTCATAAGGCGATTGCTTTATTGGCGAACGGAAATTCCGGAATTTGAAAGGTATTGTTTTAATCTTAAAATCTCAATTTCTTTGTAGTGAAATACGCTTGCAGCCAATGCAGCATCTGCCAAACCATTTTGAAATACTGAAAGAAAATGTTGTGCAGTGCCGGCTCCCCCCGAGGCGATAACAGGAATAGATACATGGGTGGAAATCCAAGCAGTCATTTCATCGGCAAATCCTTCTTTGGTACCATCATGGTTCATAGAGGTGAATAAAATCTCCCCCGCTCCACGATCGGCAACTTCCAACACCCACTCTTTCAGCAGGTAATCAGTTTGAAGTCTACCCCCATTTAAATAGACCACCCATTCGTTTTCTTCCAATCTAGCGTCAATGGCAACTACGACAAATTGACTTCCGAATTCTTGGGCGAGCTTATTAATTAAAGAGGGATTTCTAACAGCTGCTGAATTGATAGATATTTTATCTGCTCCAGCGTTTAGTACGACTGAAGCGTCTTCAAGAGAACTTATTCCTCCCCCAATGGTAAAAGGAATGCTGATATTCGAGGCAATGGCGTGGGCCAATGCTGACATTGTTTTTCGCTTTTCGTGGGTGGCTGTGATATCGAGAAAAACCAATTCATCAGCCCCTTCTTCACTGTAGCGCTGACCAAGCTCAATGGGATCGCCAGCATCTCTAAGCCCTTCAAAATTTATACCCTTGACGGTTCTACCGTCTTTTATATCTAAACAAGGAATGATTCTTTTAGCAAGCATATCTAATCGATGAATGAACTCAAGTTTTTTAATGAAATCTTCCCCTCGTAAATGGCTTTTCCAATAATAGCTCCATAGCAATTGGATTCTTTTAATACTTCAATTTCAGATAAAGTGGTTATTCCGCCACTGGCAATAAAATGGATATTCGGAAAAGTTGCGTTTAATTTTTGATAGGTGGACACAGCACTCCCTTCCAACAAACCGTCTCGAGATACATCGGTAGGGATACAGTATTGAACCCCCTTTTGCCGATAGGCATCAATAAATTCAAAAAGTTCGAGGTTACTGGCTTCTTGCCACCCGTTAATTACTACTTGGTTGTTTTCAAAATCAGCACCTAAAATGATTTTATCAGGTCCGTATTTTTGAAGCCATGCCTCAAAGGTGCTTGGTGATTTGACGGCAATCGTACCTCCAGTCACTTGGGTTGCTCCGCTTTCAAAAGCAATTCGCAAATCTTCTTCTGTTTTAATCCCCCCACCAAAATCAATTTGTAATGTAGTTTGAGATGCAATAGACTCCAAAATGGAATAATTGATTATATGTCCAGCTCTTGCACCATCTAAGTCTACTAAATGAAGCCGCTGAATTCCAATGGCTTCAAAAGCTTTGGCCACTTCTAGTGGGTTTTCGTTATAAATTTTAGAGGTACTGAAATCCCCTTTAGACAAGCGGACGCATTTTCCTTCAATTAAATCTATGGCTGGAATGATAAACATCTTTTTTTTCTTATAGCGCTAAAAAATTTTTTAAAATTTGTTCACCCACTTTTCCAGATTTTTCTGGGTGAAATTGGGTGGCAAAATAATTGTCTTTGGCGAGGCAAGAGCTAAAAGAGTTAATATAATTAGTCGAAGCAGCTGTATATGGCCCCAATTCTACGTAATAGCTGTGCACAAAATAAGCATAGGCATTTTCGATGGAGTTCTCTAACCAAGATTTTGGGGAAAGATGAAGGTTATTCCATCCTATATGTGGCACTTTCTCTCCTTTAGTGGGATTGAATTTTAATACCCTCTGGGGAATTATACCTAGACATTCTGTATCGTTTTCTTCTGAATATAGGCACAGCAATTGCATTCCTAGGCAAATTCCCAGGACAGGTTGCTGGCATTGGATCAGCACCTGGTCTAATTGTTTTTTTCGTAAATATTGCATAGTAGTATTGGCCTCTCCCACTCCTGGAAAAATAACTTTATCCGCTCGTAAAATAGTATCGGGATCATCACTTAGATGGGCTTGATGTCCTAATCTATTTAGGGCATGAAGGACCGAAGTGACATTACCAGCATTATATTTAACAATTACAATTTTCATTTTATTCATTTACTGAAGTGTGGAGCTCGAGTTGTATTATAAAACTCCCTTAGTACTCGGAAGAGAATGATCAAATGGATTTCTGCGAATGGCCATTTTGATCGCCCTGGCAAAAGCTTTAAAAATCGCCTCAATCTTATGGTGTTCATTTTCACCTTCTGCTTGAATAAAAAGATTGCAGGCTGCTGCATCAGAAAATGATTTGAAAAAATGGAAAAACATTTCTGTAGGCATTTTCCCTATGTATTCTCGTTTGAAAGTAGCATCCCAAATGATCCAGGGGCGGCCGCCAAAATCCAAACTTACCGTGGCGGTGCAGTCGTCCATGGGTAAACTATATCCATAGCGCTCCATACCAGATTTGTCTTGCATAGCTTTGGCGTAAGCATTTCCTAAAGCTAAGGCAGTGTCTTCAATGGTATGATGCTCATCAATATGCAAATCTCCTTTTACTGATATAGATAAATTGCTACCAGAGTGTTTAGCCAACTGATCGAGCATGTGGTCAAAAAAACCAATTCCCGTTTGGATAGAACTTTTTCCTTGACCTTCTAATTGAAGGTCGATAGAAATATTGGTTTCTTTAGTAACCCTATTAATTTTAGCTGAACGCCGGCCGAGGAATAAAAATTGATGAATATCCTCCCACGTATCTGCTGAAAGAGCTAATGTGTCTTTTAGAGCGTCTATTTTTTGGGCTTCCTCCTGACTGAGTCTGGGATCGCTTTTTATCCAAATACCATTTGCACCGAGATTCTTTGCCAGTTGAATGTCAGTAAGTCGATCTCCAATAACATAGGAATTTGCTAAATCATAGGTTCCAGCCAAATATTTTTTCAGTAGTCCCGTACCTGGCTTTCTCGTTGGTGCCTGTTCGTGTGCAAAGGTTTTATCTATTAAAATTTCATCAAATTCGATGCCTTCTCCTTTCAAAGTATTAATAATAAAGTTTTGAGCAGGCCAAAAGTCTCCTTCGGGAAAAGAATCCGTACCTAAGCCATCCTGATTGGTAACCATAACCAATTTGTAGGAAAGTAAGCGGGCTATTTCACCTAGATGGCGGAATACACCTGGTAGAAAACTTATTTTTTCGATGGCATCTATCTGATAGTCCTCAGGTTCTTTGACCAAGGTTCCATCTCTATCTATTATTAACAGCTTTTGCATTTTAGCATAGATTATAGCGGTGCAAATTTACCCAAAGCATTTAATAAGGATTGATTCTCTTCCTTGGTACCAACAGTGATTCTTACACAATTGCTGCAACCTGGGACAGAAGACCTATTTCTTATGACAATACCTTGGCTCAATAAATAATGGTACAATCCATTGGCATCAGTACATTGGACTAACAGGAAATTAGCATGGCTGGGAAATATTTTTTTTACAAAAGAAAAAGACATCAACTTATTTTCCAGATATTCCCTTTCAGCTATAATAGATTCGATGTGTGGAGCAGGCGATTGATTAAGCATGTCTATTACAGTGGATTGCGTCAAACTACTCAGGTTATAAGGCGCTTTGACTCGATTCATATAATTTATAATAGACGGATGGGCGAATGCCATTCCCAACCTCAACCCTGCCAGACCCCATGCTTTGGAAAGAGTCTGTAGAACGACCAAGTTGGGGTATTCTCTAATTTTAGCAGTAAATGATGGGGAGGAGGCAAAATCTATATAGGCTTCATCAACTACGACGATTCCAGGAAAAGATTGTATTAACCTTTCCACAGTCAAAGGATTTAATAAATTGCCTGTCGGATTATTGGGACTGCATAAAAAAAGAATCTTAGCATGTGGAGAAGCTTTCTCCATTATTTTATCGTAATCAGGTTGAAATTCATCATTTAAAGGGATGGGAATAATAGGAGTATCGTGAATCTGGGCAGCTACCTCATACATACCATAAGTAGGAGGCAATATCAGGACATGATCTTCAATAGGTTGACAAAAAATTCTGAATAAAAGATCTATAGGTTCGTCACTTCCGTTACCCAGAAATATTTGATCCAGATTCACTTTTTTTATAGAGCTAATCTTATTTTTTAGATCCAGTTGTAATGGATCTGGGTAGCGATTGTAACCAGTTGGGTAAGGATTTTCATTGGCATCAAGATACACCTCTGCACGACCTGAGTATTCATGTCTGGCAGAGGAATAAGGCTTGAGTTTTCGAATGTTGGGTCGAACGAGATGCTCCATTATTCTGTAGGAGTTATGCGCTTTAATCTTAAGCTTACGGCATTGCTATGTGCTTCTAATTGTTCCGCTTTAGCCATAATTTCAACCGTAGGCCCTATGTTTTGCAGGCCTTCTTTCGAAAGTTCCTGAAAAGTAATTTTTTTTAAGAAGGAATCCAAGGATACTCCGCTAAAGGATTTGGCAAAGCCGTTGGTTGGAAGGGTATGGTTAGTACCTGAGGCATAGTCTCCAATGGATTCTGGACTGTAATGTCCTAGGAAAATAGACCCTGCATTAGAGACTTCCTGAGCTATGGAATGGGGCTCATCATCTGCAATGATGAGATGTTCTGGAGCGTATTCATTAATTAGTGCTTTGACTTCATTCAAGGAACCAACTGCAATGGCAGTGCTATTTTTTAAGGTAGCGGCAGCCATGTCCTTTCTCGGTAATTCAAGCAGTTGTTTTTCTAGTTCAGCATTTACCAGGGGAATGAGATCTGCGTCCATGGTCAGCAGTACTACTTGACTGTCTTTTCCGTGTTCAGCCTGTGAAAGTAAATCAGCAGCAACGAAATCTGGCTGGGCACCTTTTCCAGCATAGACCATGACCTCTGAGGGGCCTGCGGGCATATCGATGGCAACTCCAAGGTCTTGGCTTGCTAACATTTTGGCGGCAGTCACAAACTGATTACCTGGGCCAAATATCTTAAATACATTAGGGATAGATTCCGTTCCATGAGCAAGTGCAGCTATAGCTTGAGCCCCACCAACTTTGAAAATTTTTTGGATACCAACTGCTTGAGCTGCAAAAAGGATAGCAGGGTGTATTTTCCCCGTTTTATTAGGTGGAGAGCACAAAACAACTTCCTCACATCCAGCTATTTTTGCTGGGATTCCTAGCATCAATACTGTACTGAACAGAGGAGCAGTTCCTCCAGGAATATATAAACCTACTTTTTGAATAGGGACGTTTTTTCGCCAACAGGCTACTCCTGGCATGGTTTCTATAACAGAACTCTTTTCTTTTTGAGCAGAATGAAATAAAGTAATATTATTAATAGCTGTATGAATGGCCTTTTTTAACGCAGCATCTATTTGATCAACAGCCTCTTTGATTTCGTTAGGAGATACCTGTAATTGTTCTAGTGTGATGCCATCGAACTTTTTGGTATAATTGATGAGTGCTTGATCACCCTCCTTCTGAACAGTCTGGCTGATATTGCTTACTATATTTTGCAAATCGTCCTTTTTTAAAGCAGGTCTTACCAGGGCCATTCTGGCTTCAGCCAAAGTAGGGAAAATCAATTTTTTCATAGTTTAACCGATCATTTTTTCTATTGGAATTACAAGAATTCCTTCTGCACCTGCTTGT
>CALAZP010000142.1 GCA_937926355.1 uncultured Saprospirales bacterium | reverse complement strand
AAAAACCCCATTGTCGAAACAATGGGGCCAAACTAACTTACTGATACTGAAATAATCTTTATTTGATATATATATTTATTTTAATCTGTCGTATGCTGAAACAAAATTAGAAAACTTATTCAAATCAACAAAAAAAGAAAAATATTTAAGTAGAATTTTAATGGTTATTTAGATATAAATAATTGAATTTGTGTATATTAGTAATTATAAAAAAAATTAATACTTAATGAGATTCTTCAGATAATTTGATGGTGATTTGAAAATAATTTTCAGAAATAATCTTTTTAATGGAAGCAAAAAAACCTTTGGTTAGTTCAACCGATTCACCCTTGTTAAGGGCATCTATTCGAGCTAAAATTAAATCTGCCCAAGCTTTATATGCAATATTATCATTTCTTTGGCTACCTAACTTTTCTAATTCTCTAATTGCAAGGAATTGACCATCTTCAGGAAAAAATGGAGGAGAGTTGAAATTGAAAATAAATTCTTGCGTAAATTTTTCACAACCACTTTGTAAAATTGTTATATGATAATCTTCTGAAAATGAAACTTTCTCAATACTGTAATCATTCCTAATTTCGAAATGATGAGTTATAACTCCTGGAAATTCTTTATCGTAAAGAGGTTTAGGTTTGCCATGTAAACAATCTTCAAAACCAGCGTTTTCGCAACAAACAAAAAAAATAATAAAAGTTAAAATATAAAATTTTAACATACTGTATTAAAGTAATTCCAATTATTGTATTAAATATATGAATGTTTGACGAATAAATTTTTCAGTTTTTGCAAAATTGGTTCGTCAACTAATAGATTTAATGATATCAAAAATATCTTTTGAAGTGGATTTTTGATTTTCAAGTGTTTGTTGAATAATGAATTTTGCCTGTTGGTAAAAAGGTTTCCTTTCTGCTAGTTTATATTCTACAAACTCCAATAATTTTTTTGGATTTTCTTTAATATTACTAAGTAATGGCCTTTTATTTTTATCTTTTTGTAATCTTGAGCATATCAGTTCAGGGGGGGTGTCAATAAAAATTGTAATTCCATCGGAATTAAGGAAATTTATATTATCATTAAAACAAGGCGTTCCTCCACCTAAGGAAACCATACCTGGAGAATAAGTTACGAGTGACTTTAGCACTTTAGTTTCTAGATCTCTAAAAAATTTTTCTCCTTTTAATTTAAAAATATTTTCAATTGAGTTTTTGTAATATTTCTCAATTTCTTGATCTAAATCATAAAAAGGAATGTTTAACTCTTGTCTAACTTTTTTTGCTAAAAAAGTTTTACCTGAACCCATAAATCCCATTAAGTAAATATGCCGGTGCAATTTCATTCTTTTTTTTCCTTGAAAATAATCATTCATTTGATTGGAATTGTTTTTTTACTTGGCTGTAAAGTTGAATTCGATGGATTAAATACAAAAGAGCATTTAACCGAAATACCTTCTCATTTTGGAAATGCTGGAATTATTCGCTTTCCTATTTCTTCAGATGGTTTAATTGATACTAACCAATTAGGTAAAATAAAATTTGAAGAATATTCTTTTGATTTTGGGAAAGTAAAATCTGGGACAAAGGTGATACATACTTATGATTTTAAAAATATTGGAGGGACTTCTTTAATTATAAGTAATGCCAATGCCAATTGTGGATGTACTGTTCCTTATTTTCCCAAAGAACCAATTTTACCAGGTGAAAATGGTACAATTAAAGTTATATTTGATACTCAGGGAAGATTTGGATTTCAAACAAAAAAAATAAACGTTTTTGCAAATACTTACCCATCCCAAAATATTTTAGAACTTACAGGTCAAATCATAGATTAAACTAAAGACAAATGAATTTTATTTTACTTCAAGCTCAGACTGATGCAAGTCCTTATTCGAGTTACCTATTTTTAGGAGCAATGTTTTTGATTTTTTGGTTGTTCTTCATAAGGCCTCAAAATAAAAGGCAAAAGGAACAAAAGAATTTTCTAAGTGAATTGGATAAGGGTAAAGAAATCGTTACTACGAGCGGAATTCTTGGTAAGATTACTAAAATTGAAGATGAAATTGTCACCATTGAGGTAGCAAGTAAGATATATTTAAGAATTACTAAAAGTTCGGTTTCTAAAGAAATGACAGAAGCAGTATATGCTGCCAACAATAAAGATAAATAAAAGAAAGATAACCTTTAAAATAAGGGAAGACAGAGCTATACTTTTTATTTGTATTCTAATTTCGCTTATTTTTTGGTTTCTAGTCAGAATGTCACAGGTTTATACTGTTTCTAAACCTGTGAACATAGATGAAGTATTGCCTCCTGAAAAAATTTTACGGACTCCCATATCTAAAGATATAACTGCCCTTATTGAAGGTAGGGGTTGGGATTTATTTTTTGAATTTCTACTTAAAGAGGAACTTTACTTACAACAGTTTCCCAATACAGAAAATAGTCTAAGTATTTCTAATAACGAAATAAAAAGAAAGATAGAAAATGAACTCAAAGTCAATGACTTGAACGTTCTTAACGTGATATTAGATAATGAGGTAATTTCCATCGAGGATAAAATATCTAAGAAAATTCCCTTATATCTCAATAATAATCTATCTCTTGAGAAGGGACATCAACTTGCTGATTCCATTAGTTTTAATCCTTCTTATGTTGAAATTATAGGACCTGTTTCTTTAGTTACACAAATTGAAAAATGGCCAATTAACTATTCAGTGGAAATTCCACTTAAAGCTACCAAATCTGAAACAATAAAAATTGAGAAACCAGAGCCACCATTAAAAATGGATATTCATGAAGTTGAAATGACAATTCCAATTGAGGCTTTTACAGAAAAATCCATATTCGTTCCTGTCAATGTAAATAATCTTACGGATAAAGAAATTCTGATTTTCCCTGAAAAAATTCAAATTTCGGTTTTAGTTGGATTGAGCAAGTTTAATCAAACTAATCCGGAAGATTTTGATTTGGCCGTAACCTTTAAGGAAGAACAAAATAAAAATATTCAGTTTTTGCAGGTTGAAATTAAATCTAAGCCGGCTTGGGTGAGTCATCTTAAATTGTCTTCCCAAACCGTCAGGTATTTTGTAATAAAATAGTTAAAAATTGATTCCTCAAGAAATTGTACAAGAAGTTATAGATACAGCGAAAATTGAAGAAGTTGTTGGAGAAGTTATTCAACTCAAACGAAGAGGAACTAATTTAATTGGTTTATGTCCTTTTCATAATGAAAAAACTCCCTCTTTTACAGTTTCTCCATCCAAAAATATTTTTAAGTGTTTTGGATGCGGAAAAGGGGGAGGGACTGTTCAATTTGTTATGGAAAACCAAGCTATTGGATTTATAGAAGCAATTAAACACTTAGCTAGTAAGTATAAAATTGAATTACCTGAGATTACTCTAAGTCAAGAAGATTTGATTGCAGGTCAAAAAAATGAAAGTTATTATATATTAAACTCTTTTGCAGCTGATTACTATTCAAATCAATTACACAAAACCAATAGAGGAAAATCAATTGCATTGTCTTATTTCAAACAAAGGGGCTTTTTGGACAGTACGATAGAAAAATTTAATCTAGGTTGGGCAGATATTAAAGAACATGATTTGTTCGATGCAGCGCGTAAAATGGGGTATGAAGCAACTTTATTGGATGAAGTTGGATTGACTAAAAACAAAAAGGATTTTTTCAGAAATAGGGTGATTTTTCCAATTCACAATTCATCGGGTAAAGTGATAGCTTTTGCTGGTCGAATTTTAAGTACTACTAGTAAGGGGCCTAAATATTTAAATTCTCCGGAAACAGCCATTTTCAATAAAAGAAAATCTCTTTATGGGATATATCACGCCAAGTCATCCATTAGAAAAATGGATAATTGTTACTTAGTTGAAGGGTATACAGATGTTATTGCATTACATCAAGCTGGTATCGAAAATGTAGTAGCCTCTTCGGGCACCTCTCTAACAGAGGAGCAAATTAGTTTGATTAAAAGGCATACAGAAAATATCACAATGCTTTTTGATGGAGATCAAGCTGGATTAACAGCAGCTTTAAGAGGAGTTGATTTAATTTTAGCCCAAGATTTAAATGTTAAAATTGTTGTATTGCCTGAGGGTGAGGATCCTGATTCTTCTTTAAGGAATTTGGGAGATTCTGGTTTTAAAAAATATTTGAACGAAAAATCGATTGACTTCATTTTATTTAAATCCAAATTCGTGATGGATCAAATTAATAGCGATCCTATCAAAAAGGTTCAACTGATTAATGATATAGTTCAAAGTATTTCCAAGATTCCCAACCCACTAAAAAGATCTGTTTATATCAAAGAATGTCAAGGTTTATTGGATGTAGAGGAATCTGTTTTAATTCTTGAGCTTAATAAACTTCTTAATAAGGATAGAATTAAAACCAGTAAAGAAAGGCTTCCTTATGATATAAAAAGCGAATATTTAGAGACTCCTAAGTCGTATACTGATGCTTTTCAAGAAAAAGATTTAATTAGAATCATTATTTCAGCTGGAAATAATTTATTTTCTGAAGACCCATTAATTACTGTTGCTGATTATATCCTTGAGAATATTGAAGATGTATTAGATGGATTTGAGAATCCTCTTTATAAAGAAATTCTTATGGAAGTGATTAGTTATTCAGAAAAAGGAAAAATCCCTAGCTCTCAGTTTTATATTAACCATAAAAGAGAGGAGTTTAGAGATATTGCCTCCGATGTTTTATCGACTCCGTATGAGTATAGTCCCAATTGGGAAAGGAGGTGGGATGTATTTTTACAGTCTCAAAAAATGCCCGATCTCAATTTTATTAAGGATACAGAAAATATGCTGCTTAGATTTAAATTAAGAAAAATAGGAAAGGCCATAGAAGATAATAGTGTAAAAATCAAACAACTATTTGAAATGCAAGATGATAACTACATTTTGCATTTAAAAATAGACAAAGAATTAAAAAACCTTAGAAACGAAATAGCTGCAATGCTAGGAACTGTGGTTCTGTAGGTTTATTTCATGATATCAGTACAATTTAAATCCTCGAAGGCTAATTTTAATCTTGTAATTATAGATTCCTCACCTGCTCTTAACCATACTCTCGGGTCATAATATTTTTTGTTGGGACTATCTTCTCCTTCAGGGTTTCCAATTTGAGCTTGCAAATAGTCCTTTTTGCCATTGTAATATTGATGAACACCATCCCAATAAGCCCATTGAATATCTGTATCAATATTCATTTTTACCGCACCATATTCAATTGCTTCTCTTATTTCTTCTCTAGAAGAACCACTTCCACCATGAAAAACAAAATTTATCGGGTTGTATTCTGTATTAAATTTTTCTTTTATGTGAGTCTGGGAATTTTTTAAGATTTTGGGAGTAAGTTCCACGTTTCCAGGCTTATACACACCATGAACATTTCCAAATGCAGCTGCAATGGTAAATTGGTTGCTTATTTGAAATAGTCTTTCATAAGCATAAGAAACTTCTTCAGGCTGAGTATATAACTTAGAATTATCGACATCTGTATTGTCAACACCATCTTCTTCACCCCCGGTTACTCCTAATTCAATTTCAATAGTCATTCCTATTTTACTCATTCTTTTGAAGTATTGGGTACATATTTCTAAATTCTCTTCAATAGGTTCTTCTGAGAGGTCCAACATATGAGATGAAAAAAGGGGATAGCCTCTTGATTCAAAGAATTTTTCACCTGCCTCTATAAGACCATCAATCCAAGGAAGCAATTTTTTAGCACAATGATCTGTATGCAGAACAACCGGTACTCCATAAGCTTTAGACATAGAATGAACGTGCATGGCACCTGATATAGCCCCCAAGATTGCGGCATTTTGGTTTTCATTGGAAAGCCCTTTTCCTGCATAAAAACTAGCACCTCCATTAGAGAATTGAATAATTACAGGAGCATTTAAACTCTTTGCTGTTTCTAATACAGCATTGATAGTATTTGTGCTGGTTACATTAACAGCAGGTATGGCATAATTATTTTTATTGGCATGTCTAAACAAAGCCGTAACCTCTTCTCCGTAAAGTACTCCACTTCTGAATGGATTGGCAATTTTTGAACTCATTATTCTTGTGTGTTAATTTTATTGGGCTAAGATACAATTCTAAATGATTCCATTTTCTGCTAAATATCTTTCAGCATCTAATGCTGCCATACACCCTGTTCCAGCAGCAGTTACTGCTTGTCTGTAAACTTTATCCTGGGCATCTCCACTGGCAAATACTCCCTTTATTTTTGTTTTGGATGTACCTGGTGTAGTAATTAAGTATCCGCTCTGATCCATATCTAACCAATCCTTAAATATGCCCGTATTGGGTTGATGACCTATTGCAATGAATAGTCCGGTGGCTGTAATTTCCGATATTTGATCCGTTTGGTTATTGATGATTCGAATACCTGTAACCTGATCTTCACCAATAACTTCATGAACTTCAGTATTCCAATGAATTTGAATATTCGATGTTTTAGCAACTCGCTCTTGCATGATTTTGGAAGCCCTTAATTCATCTCTTCTTACCAATAAATGGACTTTTGGACATAGCTTGGAAAGGTAAGTTGCCTCCTCGGCAGCAGTATCTCCTCCACCTACCACAGCTACTTCTTGCCCTTTAAAGAAAAAGCCATCACATACGGCACAAGCAGATACTCCTTTATTAGTAAGTCTTTTTTCTGAAGGCAAACCCAACCACTTTGCACTTGCTCCAGTAGCAATAATTACACTATGGGTTTTTATTTCTTCTCCTGATTCAGTCCATAACTGGTGTATTTGCTCTGAAAAATCAACTTTTTGTATGAGCTCATATCTTATTACTGTATCAAATCTTTCTGCTTGTTTTTTGAAATCCTCCATCATTTGTGGACCCATAATCCCTTCTGGGTATCCAGGATAATTTTCAACATCTGTAGTGATCATTAATTGTCCACCTGGTTCTGGACCTGTAAATATTATTGGATTAAGCCCAGCTCTAGCCGCATAAATAGCCGCCGTATAACCTGCGGGCCCCGAACCTATAATTACGCACTTTTCTATTTTTTCCATCTATCAAATTTTTGACAAAAATAATTTTTTTGACAAAAGAGTAAAGTGATAAAGATTACTTTATATTAATGGAGCTAAAAAAACTAAGTAAAAATGGTTCCCATTTTATTGTTTTATTTTTTCTTTTTGTTTTTAAGTTTCAGTAACAAAACCCTCAATCATTATTTGATTTTAGTCCTAATATCCATTTTCATTTTTTATGAGGGATATCTATGGTTTCCAAAATGGAACTTGTTTTTCGGAGAATTATCATTTACCTTCCTGTTAACTGGAATTGCTTCATTGGTCCTATCAAAAAAAATCCCATTTTATAAATTTTATTCGCTAATCCTGATTCCCATTTTATTACTCATTGGAATTCGAAATTTATCTATTGAAAATAATTCCATTGCGCTTTACGATCAAGGAGAATTACTAGTGAATACCAACATGCCAACTGTTTTATTGGATTACTCCCAAAATAAAGGATTAGCGGTCCAAAAGGCATTTTCTGGGATAAAAGATTCAACAAGCGAATTGCTTAATTATTATATTGTCGACGTACCGCCTTCAAAAATAAAGGGTTTAGAAAAAATTAAAATTGAGATTGAAAATTTAGGTGGCTTCACTTATTTAGAAGAAAATGAAATTTTAGAAGTTCAGACCACAAATGATCCGTTAATTTCAAATCAATGGTCATTAATGAATGCAGAATTTGAGATTTTTCAAAAAATGATTTTATCCGAAAGGTTTATACCATTAAAAAAGGCAATAGTTGCAATTTTAGATACTGGAGTAGATGCTTTTCATGAGGATTTAAAAAATTCATATACATTTAATAATGAGCCTGATATTAAAGGTCATGGCACCCATTGTGCTGGGATAGCTGGAGCTGAAACTAATAACAACTTAGGAATTGCCTCTTTAGGGGGCGCTAGTCATTCGGTTTACGTTACAGGAATAAAAGTTTTATCAGATAACGGAATTGGAAATCAAGCTGCAATAATAAATGGGATCATTAAAGCTGCAAACCTAAATGTTGATGTAATTTCTTTGTCTTTGGGTGGTTTTTCTAATGATTCTAAGCAATCTGCTTATAATCAGGCTATCAAATATGCAAATGAAAGAGGTTCCATTGTTATTGCTGCTGCTGGCAATGCTAGTAGGGATGCCTCTAAATTTACTCCAGCTAATGCTAGTGGAGTAATCGCGGTAAGTGCTGTTGACGAAAATAATAATTTAGCTACCTTTTCCAATACATTAGAAAAAATTCAAATGGGTGTGGCAGCTCCCGGGCAAAATATAATTTCAACTACTCCTAATCACACCTATAAAACGTTTAGTGGAACATCCATGGCTACTCCTTATGTTGCAGGTTTGGTTGCTGTATTTAAAGCGCTTCAGCCAGATATAACAACTAAGGAAGTTTATAATATATTAGAGAAAACTGGGTCAGAAACCTCTCAAACTGACTTATCGGGAAAGTTAATTCAACCTGGTCGATCAATTGAATATTTTTTGAATAATTTCATTCATCAAGAAGAATTCTAGCATTTCTCGATTGGTTATTCCAAAACTTTAAGAAAAAAAGTAACAGTAAAAAATCAACGATAATTACAGATACGAAATAAGGAAGGATTTTAAAATCTGAACAACCGAAATCATCACAATAGGTAATGGTACCGGATATCAAAAATGGATAGTAAAAATAATTTAAGAGGGTACTGAACTGGTTGCTGAAAAGATACCAAAATACGGATAGCGAAAAACCCATTATTTTTTTCTTCTATTTAGTCCAAAATTACCTGAGCCACCGCCCATTCCTGGAAAATTAGCCATCATAGAAGGGTTTTTGGTCATTTTATGCATCATTTTCCGCATTTGCTCAAATTGCTTAATAAACTGATTAATTTCGTGTATGTTTTGACCACATCCTTTAGCAATTCTAGTTTTCCGACTCATATTAAGTGTTTCCGGATGAGCTCTTTCATAAGGTGTCATAGAAAAGATTATGGATTCAACTTTATTGAAAGCGTTATTGTCAATATCCATATTTTTAGTCAGTTTACCCATTCCAGGAATCATTCCCATTAAACTTTTTAAATCACCCATTTTTTTTATTTGATTCACTTGACTTAAAAAATCATTGAAATCAAACTTGTTTCTTTTTAATTTTTTTTCGAGTCTTTTCGCCTCTTGCTCGTCGAATTGTTGTTGTGCTTTTTCAACAAATGAAACGATATCCCCCATTCCCAATATCCTTTGGGCCATTCTGTCTGGGTGAAAAACATCTAAGGTTTCCATTTTTTCACCTGTACTAACAAATTTGATAGGTTTGCCTACCGTATATTTGACTGATAAAGCTGCGCCCCCTCTGGTATCACCATCTAATTTTGTAAGTACAACCCCATCAAAATCAATGACCTCATTAAAAGATTTAGCGGTATTTACAGCATCTTGGCCTGTCATGGAATCTACTACAAATAATGTTTCAGAAGGATTTAATGCATTTTTTAATGATTTTATTTCCTTCATCATTTCCTCATCTACACTCAATCTACCTGCAGTATCAACTATAACAACATCAAATCCATGGGCTTTAGCATGTTCAACAGCCCTTTTAGCTATGCTTAAAGGGTCTTTTACCTCAGGTTCTTTATAGACTGGGACCTTTATTTGTTCTCCTAGTACCGTTAGTTGATCTATTGCTGCTGGTCTGTATACATCACAAGCCACGAGTAGGGGAGATTTTTTCTGGGATTCTAATTTGAGGTATCTGGCTAATTTTCCTGAAAAAGTTGTCTTACCTGAACCTTGAAGTCCAGCAACTAAAATCACGGCTGGTTTCCCTTTAACTGAGAATGAAGAAGTGTTACCACCCATCAATTCAATGAGTTCATCTCTAACAATCTTAATCATCAGCTCGCCAGGTTTGACAGACTTTAGCACGTTCTCAGTTCCTAACGCCTTTTCTTTAACCCGATCGGTGAATTCTTTTGAAATTTTATAGTTGACATCTGCTGCAACAAGAGCTCTTCGAATTTCCTTAACTGATTCTGCAATATTTAATTCGGTTAGAGTCCTTTCTCCCTTTAAAGATTTTATGGCTAATTCCAGTCTTTCACTTAAACTTTCAAACATTTTTAGCTGATTTAGATTTGATCCACAAATATAAAGATTTCAAAAGGTCATTTGTTGTATTTCAATATTGTAACTTTGCTTCGTTTTAAAAAAAAATTCAATGGATAAGAATACTGTAACGGGGTTGGTCTTAATCTTTTTATTAATTGTGCTGTGGCAAAATTTTTTTAGTCCTATCCCTGAACCAATAGACAGTAATAAAGAGTTAAATGAAACTCTTGAAAATAATGAGGAAATAAGTACAACTCAAATAGTTGAACCAACCACCAATTCAAATGAAACTTTGAAAAAAGAATCTGAAAATCAGGATTCGATAGTAAAAGAAGAAATTGTTGTCTTAGAAAATGAGGTATTGAAAATTGAATTTTCAACTATCGGTGGGGTAATCAAAAATGTAACACTAAAAAACTTTGAAAAAAAGCTAACCATTGATGGAATAGAACAAACTTCTTTAGTCTCGTTACTAGGTGATAATAATAATTCATTTGATTATGTTATCAGGAATACTAACGGAACCATCCACACAAAAGATATCCATTTCAAAATTATCAATCAAACCGATACTGAAGTTGTTTTTGGAATTTCCAACCAAGATGGTTTTTCATTTGTACAAAGATATGCTCTAAATCAGGATTATTTGGTCAATTATTCAATAGAGGGAAGTGATGACGAGAATACTTCAATTCAGTTAAATTGGACCAATTTTATGGATCGAATTGAAGACAATACAAGAGTAGAAAAAAATTATACCACTATTAATTATAAACCTATCGAAGGCAGTCCAAAGACCTGCAGCACCATGGGAGATGACCAGGAAGATGCAGATGGGCTTCCGTTAAAATGGATTGCTCAAACCAATCAATTTTTCAATACCACCTTAATTGCTCAGAATAGATTTGAAAATGCCAATATGGAAATCAAGGTATTGGAAGAGGATGATGAACATTTAAAGAAATTCGATATTTCATTACAATTTCCTAATTCAGGTCGACATGATTTTCAATATTACATAGGACCGAATGAGTTTGAAAGGCTTTATGATTTAGGTGATGGCTTACAAGAGATCATTCCTTTTGGTTGGAGTTTTTTTGGCTCTATTAATCGCTGGGTCATTAGACCAATATTTAATTTCCTGAGTAGCCTTATTGGTAGTAAAGGCATCGTTATTTTAATTCTAACATTTATTGTAAAAGCTATTTTGTTTCCACTTACCTATAGAATGCTTTATTCTCAATCAAAAATGGCTGCTTTAAAACCACAAATTGAGCAATTAAAAGCTAAATTTAAAAGCGATCCCCAACAACAACAGGTGGAAACAATGAAAATGTATCGGGAATTTGGTGTCAACCCTTTAGGTGGTTGTTTACCTATGTTAGCCCAAATGCCAATATGGTTTGCCTTGTATAGATTTTTTCCAGCCTCAATTGAATTTAGACAAGCTCCATTTCTATGGGCTACTGATCTTTCCTCCTATGATGTCATTGCCAGGTTGCCATTTGAAGTACCTTTTGGTTTTGGTTCCCACTTGAGTTTGTTTACCTTACTTTGGGCAATTACCACCCTTATCTATACTTATTTTAATACTAAGGATATGGATATGTCAGCCAATCCTGCTATGAAATATATGCAATACATTATGCCACTATTTTTCTTGGGATTCTTCAACAGCTATGCAAGTGGCCTTACTGCTTATCTTTTGTTTAGTAACGTAATAAACATTGGACAAACTGTGGTAACCAAAAAATTTGTTATTGATCACGATAAAATTAAGACTAAACTAGAAGCCAATAAAGCTAAACCTAAGAAAAAAAGTGGTTTCCAGGCTAGGTTGGAAAATGCGTTAAAAGAACAGCAAAAAATTCAATCTCAAAGGGCTAAGAAGAAAAAATAAGATTATTAGTTAATATATAATTTTTGATCAGGTATAATCTTTGGATTTTTTTCATCTAATTGATTTATCTCAATCAATATTTTGACAGAGGTGTTATATTTTTTTGCTATAGAAAAAAGGGTTTCCCCCGAAGTTACAAAATGAACCTTTTTTTTAGAATTCAAACTATTGGTACTTTTTGTAGCATATTTTTTAGGTAAGCCTCTTTTCATTAATGTATTTTCATCATCTGTTCCAGCTCTGCCTTGAGGCGCTTTGACAGAAGATTCAAAAATTTCTGGATGAATTTCAATTAAAGATTTGTTACTTTTCAGAGTATTGGAATTAAACAAATAAAGGACGTCTCCAATTTTTATTTGAGGACTTTTCAATTGGTTGATCTCCATTAAAACTGAAGTTGATAGGTTATATTTTTTGGCTATTTGATATAAGGTCTCCCCCTTTTGAACCACATGGAATTCATATTCTGGCATTAAAATTCCTTTTTCCCGAAGGGTTAAAGATGGTTCATTTTTTGAATGACAAACTGTTTTGATATAGGATTCTACAGGAATTCCTTCAATGGTAACAAGTTCTAAAACCGTTTCACCAAAATTATTGACATTAGATTCTTTTAAAACCCCCAATGAAGGGTGGAATACTATTTCAGTATAGATATCCTTGTTGGAAGTATAGTATAGTCTGATTGTATAAACTTCTAAACAATTCAAAGAAACAGAATTAATGATTTCAACTTTATTTCCACCAGGTTGTAAATTGGAAATAATAGGGAATTGAAGCTTTGAATTTTCAAGCTGATCTAATTGAAATTTGTACTTCCAATTATCGTAATTTAGACTCTTCGAATTATTTTTTAGAAGGGAAGAAATTGAAGTGATATGATACTGTCTCTTGGAGCCGTCCAAAACAAGGATTTTTTGAGTACCTACACTTAAATTTTTGAGAACGTTTATATCATCCTGGTGATTAAGATTTAAAATATTTTGAGTTTTATAATCTAATTCTTGAACCAGTTCTATGGGTTGGACCTCAACAAAAACGATCTCTTCATTTAGAGCGATTTGATAAACTATTTGAGGTTGAACCTCATTATGTTGGAGATACCTATATTCGTATTTTTGACTTTCGATAGTAGACAAATCCAAAACCATTTTACTTTGTGCGGTAAGATTTACCATTAGTATGATGGCCGTTAAAAAATTAATAAGTCTCATGGATATGGTCGTTGTTTTTATTAATTAGGTATAAAAATACTTTAAAAAAAATATTTATTATCCGGAAGGCCAGTTATTTATGAATAAATTAATTCAACAATTTAATGTAAAAGGTGATTTATGGTCTTTTACCTACCCCTTTTATCTAAAAAACTTTCAATATGGAAGTGCAAAAAAGAATGAAATTCATATTGGGTCGAATAAAAATAACTCCAGAGAATGGTATTCAGAAATAAAGGATAATAGCCAACAATTGACTAATGTTGATTTGGTGAAATTGAAAGAAATTAAAACTAAACAAGCTCTACTGAGTATATGGATCCTAAGCAATAATTTGAATACAATAAAGCCTGAATATATTGAAATAGCTGACTTTATAGTGGTTAAATACACTTCAAAAGAAATTATTGATTTAGGAAAAATTAATTTTCACCATATTCCTATAGGTATTCCACTAGTCTTATCTAACTCAATTTTTGGAAGCAAACGAAATATTCAGGAAAACAATCTAATTGCCTTATTTGATGAATTACTTTTGTTAATCAATAGTTGGAGGCATATTGGGGTTAAAGATGTTTTCTTAGAAATTGGTATTGACTTTAGTGAATCCCAAAATAATTTAAATTTAATTTCCCTTTTGAAGAAATTAAGCATTTTAAAATATCTTGCTATTCCCATTGTAGTAAGAATCTCTAACTTAGATTCCTTTAGTTATAAAGTTGGTTTTGAAATTTTGGTAGAATCCATTTTTGATTTGGGTTGTATTCTAATAAGGGCAGAAAATTCTGATAAAATAGCTCAATTGGTATCCTTAAGAAAAAAAAGGTTTAGTTTGGAAAATGGAAAATAAGAAATCTATAAATAGAGGATGGCTTTTGAAAACCGCCTGGTTTCTTACATGGATGGTATTGTTATTAACCTCCTTTACTGTTGGAACTTTTTTTTTGTTTAAAACCTCTTATTTTCAAGGTGTAGGCAAGCATTATCTTACCAATTCTATAGATAAAATTACCGAGGGTCAGATTTCCTTTGATGGTTTAGCTGTATCCTTTTTAGACAAAATTAATTTAGAAGGCCTTGTTTTCGTAGATCGTTATTGTGATACTGTCATAAAAGCAGATTTGGTTACTTTAAAATTAGAAATCAACCCTTTTAGTGTAAGGAAGGATGGTGTATCAATAAAAAATATTGAATTAGTAGGGGCAGTAATAAACGATTTCAAATACCCTTCAAATGAAAAATCTAGCATAGGTCAACTACTAGAAATTTTTTCAAAATCTCCTGAGACTAAATCTTCAAAAAAATCCATTAACTGGTCTTTAAGTACAATTGATTTTATTGATGCTGAATATCAAAGTATTGATTATCAATTTGATAATTTTATCAATGCCAATTTTAAAAATTTAAGTTTTTATACTAGAGAAAATTCAACTGAAAATCTCCTTAATTCAATTAAAATAATTGATGCGGAATCTCCTTCGGTAAAAGTCTTTCAAAATAATAAAGTTCCTGATTCACTTAAATCAGAAATCTCTTTAACATCATTGGATTTAGAAAATATATGTATTAGTAGTGGAGAATTTATTTATAAAAGTCAAAAACAGGAAAAACCATTTTTTGCAGTCAATTTCAAAGATATCGAGTTAGATGATATTGAGTTGAGTCTTTCTGATTTTAAATACCATGATAGGCAATTTGAAGGAGTGATTAACCAATTTTCAAGTAATGAAAAATCAGGGTTTCAACTTAAATTTTTAAAAGCCAATTATGCTTTGGTGAATACCAATGCAATTAAACTAGATGGATTAGAAATTATTACACCAAATTCCCATTTAAAAGATTCATTGCATTTTACTTTCGAGAGTTTAGCTTCATTCAAAAATTTTTCGGAAGAGGTAAATATGAAAATCAATTTAGATGATTCAAAGGTATTTCTTTACGATATAATGAGATTTGCACCTACCCTAAAGACCATTGATTTTATTGCAAAAAATAAATTTAGGACGGTATTATTAGATGGTAAAATTGATTGCACAGTTGCTAATTTAAATTCAAATAACTTACAATTTGGAATTGAAGGCATTTTAATGGGTAATCTAGATTTCAGTTTTAAAAACCTACACAAAAGAAATAGCGAATATGCATATTTAAAGTTTAAAGAAATTTCAGGAAAACCGAATTTTTTAGCGCCATCTTTTGGTCAGGAAAAAACATATAGTCCAATCCAAAAAATTTCATGGTTTACATTATCAGGTGATTTTGAAGGGAGTTTTAAAAATTTTCAGACTAATATAGTCTTGGATTCAGATATAGGAAATGCAGAACTTGCTACTAAATTAGATTTAAGAAATGGTTTAGAAAAAGCTAAATATTCAGGTAACCTAAAATTATTTGATTTTGATTTAGGTAAGTTCTTTGAAAACCCTAACTGGGAAAAGGGTGATTTTTCTCTAGTTATAGATGATGGGGTAGGGTTAACTATTGAATCTGCAAAGGTTCAAATTACAGCTACTGCGGAAAAGTTACTTTTTAAAAATTACACCTATCAAAACGCTGTGATAGACGGCATTTTAGACCAAAAACAGTTTGATGGTGATTTTGCATTAAGTGATGAAAATATTGATTTTGACTTCACTGGATATTGGAAATTTGATTCTATTCCAAAATTTGATTTTAAAGTACTTATTGGAAAAATAAATTTGCTTCCTTTAAATCTATCTAACAGAGACATTAGTTTGTCGGGAGATGCTGTAATCAAAGGGGAAGGCGTTTCTTTAGCAAATTTTGACGGTTACATAAATGGTAATCGTTTCAAAATAATAGATGAATTTTCAAAAGAATATCTTGTTGATGACTTTGAATTTAATTCTTCAATAGATCATTATGGAAATAGAAATTTAAATCTTCGATCTAATGAAATATATGGGGACTTAATAGGAAATTTGGCACCAGGTGATATATCGTATTATCTTAAAAAACTAATAGATAGAAGGTTCTTAATGGTACCTAATTTTTTTGAAGACAATATACAAATTGAGCAGAAATACCATGGTGGTGCATTAGCTAAGTTCAATTTTTATATTCAAAACGATATTGGATTAGCCTCTTTATTTAAAAGTAATATTAATAAAATTGAAGGATTAAAAATAGAAGGCAACCTAGATGAAAGAAAGAATGAATTTGGTTTAGACGTTTTTTGTCCTAATATCCAGATTGGAAATACTTCAATTGTTGATCTTGAAAGCAATCTAAAAATAGATAGCGTTAACTCCGAGTTTAATTTCTCAACTGAGGAGATTCAGCTCGGTAAAGTTAAAATACCAGCAATTACAACATTAGCTTTAAAAGAAAATAATGAAATTAAATTTGGCTTAAATATTGCTTCTACCATTAAAGGCAATGGAAGTAATTTGAATTTAAATGGAACCCTGTTACAAACCACTGACAGTTTATTTCAATTGCACGTTCAACCTAATGAACTCAAAGTTTTCAATGAATTATACTCCATCAGAAAAGACAACAAAATTACTTTTGGAAATAATGTCTTTAACGCTGAAAATTTTCTTTTAACTAATCGAGGAAAGGCCATTAATGTAGATAATTATAATGAAACAGGTACCAAAATAAGTTTCCAAAAATTTGGATTCGATTATTACAATCAAATTTTGAATTATCAACCATTACAATTTTCAGGGGATTTTAATGCTGAAATAGCGGTTAAGAATTTAAAAAGTTTAAGTGAAATTGATTTTAGATTAAATTGTAATCAATTTTCAATTAATGGTGATGATTGGGGTATACTTCAGGTGGAATCGAATGCTGAAAATTTTAAATCTGATTTATACGCTTATTTAACTTTAACTAAGGGCCAGTCTCAATTAATAGGAGAAGGTAAATATCAATTAAACGGGATAAACAAAAATTTCCTAGATTTTAGATTGGATTTATCTGGTTTTCCTTTGCAATTTGCCGAATATTTTGTTTCAGGAACTTTAAGCAATATCACTGGATTATGTAATGCAGAGGTTTCTGTGTTTGGCTTTTCTGATGAACTTAATGTGGATGGCTCGGCCTTACTAAGTGAAGGATCCTTACAGGTTGATTTTCTTAACACGGTTTACTCTTTCAAGCCATCTATTGTGAGTATAGAAAATGGACTTTTTGATTTTTCTGGTTCTAGAATCTATGATAGGTTCGGCAATTACGCCACATTAAAGGGAGGAATTAGTCATAATAATTTAAAGGATCTTGGTTTTGCTGCTAGTTTAAATACTGATAAACTTTTAGGTTTAGATACCAAAAAAGGCGATAATGAATTATTCTATGGTAAAGCTGTGGGAAGTGGAGAGGTTACTTTCAGTGGGCCATTAAGCCTTCCTTCTTTATATGTAAATGCTGAAGTAGGAGAAGAGACGGAATTGGTTATTCCAGTAAGTAGTGGTCAAGAATCTTCTGCTTTAAGCTTTATTAGTTTTTCCTCAGAATCTAGTACCCAAACAAATAATCCCTCAGAAGACGTTCCGATCGCTAAGGGAGTAGATTTGGAAATGGATTTGGTGATTACTAATCCTGCACTTGTTAAAATTATATTTGATGAACAAGCTGGGGACGTTTTGGAAGCCTCAGGAAAGGGTAACATTAAAATATTTGTTCCTAGAGAGGGTAGTTTTCAAATGTTTGGTGACTATGAAATTGAAGAAGGAAATTATCTTTTTACTTTGTTTAACATCATCAATAAAAAGTTTACCATCCAAAGAGGTGGTTTAATTAGGTGGTCTGGAGATCCTTTTAATGCAGACATTAACTTAACAGCTCGATATCAAGATTTAAATACTTCAGTGGCTAATTTTATTCAAGAATATTTAGTTTCCTCATCAGATGCTACTCGGGCTGAAGCTTCAAATGCCACAAATGTTAATTTGAATTTGATGTTGAAGGGTAAGCTTTTACAACCAATTATTGATTTTGATTTAAGTTTTCCAAGTTTAACGGGTGAAGTTCAAAGTTATACAGATAGTAAATTGAGAGTTTTAAGGCAAGATCCTAATGAACTCAATAAGCAAGTATTTGGCCTGATTGTAGCTGGCCAGTTCTTGCCCGCTGATTTTGCTTTTCAGGGGACTGAAGTTTTATATAATACAGTCAGTGAATTTGTATCAAATCAATTATCTCTATTGGTTACCCAATTATTTTCAGAACTTATAGAAGAAGGTGACGTTTTATCAGGTATTGATTTTGATATTGCTTACTTTCAGTATCAAAAGGTTAATTTATCTGAAGGGGAGGACCTTAATAAAGGTGATGAATTGAAAGTTAGATTAACACAAAATTATTTTGATGATAGATTAACTGTGCTTTTAGGTGGAAACCTAGAACTTAATAATAATCTAAATACAGCAACTAGAGCATCTGGTGCATTTTTGGGTAATGATTTGGTTATTGAATATGCAATAAATAAAGATAGGACCTTAAAGGTAAAAGTATATCAAAGACTTCAACCCGATTTTTCTGGAAGAAGAGTTCAAGTAGGAACTGGACTTAGTTTTAGAAAGGAATTTGATAGCTTTTCAGAATTTTTTAAAAATTTAAAAGCTTCGGTTAAAAAATAATTACCTAGTATTTAGTGGTTTTTTGTTGTAAAATAAAATCAGCAACCACGAAAGCTGCCATAGCCTCAACAATAGGAACTGCTCTAGGGACAACGCACGGATCATGCCTTCCTTTTCCCATTACAATGGTAGATTGGCCTGATTCATCTAAAGATTTTTGTTCCTGAATTATGGTAGCAACTGGTTTGAAAGCCACTCTGAAATAAATATCAGCTCCATTACTTATTCCTCCTTGAACTCCCCCTGAAAAATTGGTACTCGTTGCAATCTCAGAATTTTTTAATATAAATAAATCATTGTGTTGAGAACCTTTCATTGCAACTCCTTCAAAACCAGAACCATATTCAAAACCTTTAGCAGCATTTATACTCAACATAGCTTTTCCTAATTCCGCGTGTAATTTATCGAAAACTGGAGATCCGAGTCCAACTGGACATTTTTTTATAACACAATTAACTATTCCACCAATAGTATCTCCTTCTTTTCTAATTTGTTTGATGTATTCCTCCATTTCTTTTGCTTTTTCAGCATTGGAACATCGAACTGGATTTGATTCTATTATTTCTGGAGAAGGCTCTAAATCAAACTGGTTAATCTTCAAATTTCCAACTTGACTTACATACGCAATGATTTGAATATTATATTTATTAAGAAATATTTTAGCCAATGCACCCGCTGCAACCCTAGCTGCAGTTTCCCTAGCAGATGATCTGCCTCCTCCTCGATAATCTCTTATTCCATATTTTGAAGTGTAAGTATAATCTGCGTGAGAGGGTCTGAATTTGTCAGCTATATGACTATAGTCATTTGATTTAGCATCTTTATTTCTGATAATCATTCCAATTGGAGTTCCGGTAGATTTTCCTTCAAAAATTCCAGATAGAACCTCTACTTGATCTAACTCCTTTCTTTGGGTAACTATTTTAGATTGTCCAGGTCTTCTTCTTGCCAATTCATTTTGAATAAACTCTTCGTCAATTGATATGCCTGAAGGTAAACCGTCAACAATAACACCTATAGCTGGACCATGAGATTCACCAAAAGTGGTCATCGTAAGTAGTTTGCCCAATGAATTTCCCGCCACAATTTTATTTTTGCATGTAAATTAAAAGTATTTTTTACAAATCAACCTTACCTCACATTAATTGTTTCCCACCCTATGAAGTACGCTCCAATAGATTTGTTCGAAAAATTAGAGTTTGATAAGATTATAGATTTATCAGTCAAAGAGTGTTTTGGTTTACCTGCGGTAAAAGAAATAAAAAATATTAGACCTCTTTTCCATTACAAAGGTATTCTTCATCAGTTAAAACTAGTCGAAACTTTTAAAAATACTTTTCTCCAGAACGAGATTATTCCTATTCAAAATTATGAATCTGTAGATGAAGAAATAAAATTATTGGGAATTAAAGATTTTGTACTTCCTATAGAAGGTCTTCAAAAAATCAATAAACTATTATTAATTGCAAAAGGACTCTTTCAATATTTTAATATAGAAAGGCAAAGTTTATTTGAACATTTATATGCTTTAGTCCAACCTATTAATTTTGATCCAGAACTTAGTGCCGCTATAGAAAAAATTATTGATGAAGATGGGAATGTAAAACCAGATGCATCTCCTACATTATCCAAGCTTAGAAAGCAAAAATTATCTAGGCAAAGGGAACTAGACAAAAAATTCAATCAAATTATTGCAGAATATAGAGGTAAAGGTTGGTTAACCGATAGCATTGAAACTTTTAGAAATAGTAGAAGGGTACTTAGCGTACCTTCTGAACATAAGAGGAAAATTAAAGGAATCATTCACGATGAATCTGCAACTGGTAAAACGGCGTATATTGAACCTGAAATAGTCATTGCAATAAACAATGATATATTTGATTTGGAAATTGAAGAGCGAAAGGAAATATATAAACTACTTAAAGAACTGAGTAGTTTCCTTAGTCCTTATGCCGACTTGATTTTATCCTACCAGGATTTGGTAATTCAATTCGACATACTTAGATCAAAAGCCAGACTAGCTCTAATAATGGAAGGGAAAAGGCCAAAATTAGTTAGTCACCCTCAAATTGAAATCAAGCAAGGGTTTCATCCAATATTAAAATTGAAAAACAATTCTCTTGGTAGAAAAACTATACCGTTTGATTTATTTCTAAAGGATTTAAATCGCATCTTAATCCTTAGCGGTCCTAATGCTGGAGGTAAATCAATTACCATGAAATCTGTTGGATTGCTCCAAATTATGTTACAATCTGGTTTTTTAATTCCAGTGGAAGAAACATCCATTTTTGGAATATTTCAATCTTTCTTTGCAGATATAGGTGACCAACAATCTATTGAAGATGATTTGAGCACATATAGTTCTAGATTACAGAATATGAGGGTTTTTCTTGAAAATTGTAATGATAAATCTTTGGTTTTAATAGATGAATTTGGTTCTGGAACGGATCCAAAAATTGGAGGTGCTATTGCAGAAGCTATATTAGATGGATTCAAGCATGCTCATGTATTTGGAATTATTACCACCCATTACTCTAACCTTAAAATGTATGCATTCAAGAATAAAGGTTTGGTTAATGGTGCAATGACTTTTAATAAAGAAACTTTAACTCCAAGTTTTAACCTCAGGGTTGGAAAACCCGGTAGTTCTTATGCATTTGAGATTGCTTTACAAAGTGGATTACCAAGTTGGATTATCGAATATGCAAAAAATAGAACTGGAGATGAGGTGAAGGCAGTTGACGAACTTTTGGTGGATTTACAAAGTGAACAACAGTTATTACAGGATCAAATTCAAGAGCTAAAAGAGAAAGAAAAACATTTAAGCCAACTTATTTACAATTACGAACAACTCCACAAAGAGTTAAACGTAAGAAGAAAAAGAATGAAATTGGATGCAAAGGCATTAGAGTTACAAAACCTAGATCAAAAAAACAGAGATTATGAAAATTTAATTAGAAAGATTAAAGAGGAAAAAAATTTGGAGCTTGCAAAAAAAGAAGCTGAAAAAGCAAGAGCTAACAAAAAAGAGGTTTTAGATGAAATCTCTTCCATTAAGGACGAAATATTTAAAGCCGATAATTCAGAAGGATTAGAAAATTTAAGAATCGGGGAATACGTCAAACTAAAGGCAAGTGAGATAATAGGTAAAGTTGAAGCTATAAATGGAGATAGGGTAATTTTACAAATTGGAGACCTAAGGTTTACTGCTGAAAAAAAAGAACTCAAACCTGCTAAAAATCCTTTAGATCTTCAAACCAAAAAAAGTATTCAGACCACCATAGGACCTGTAGAAGAGCGATTTGACAACAAACTAGATATCCGAGGAATGAGACTTCAAGAGGCTATAGATTTAGTAGAAGCTTTTGTTGATAAAGCATTAATTAAAGGTACTGACAACCTTTACATTGTGCACGGTAAGGGAACAGGAGCTTTAAGAAAAGCTGTCAAAAGAAAGTTAAAAGAATATAAAAATCCAATGACACTCAAGCACCCTGAAGATAATCAGGGTGGGGAAGGAGTGACCGTAGTTTCTCTAGAATAAAAGGAAGTTTCCTATTTCAATACTTAATTGAATGATGGAAGATTTTCTTTTTTAAAACCTTTCTGTAGCAGAGAAAAAGAAATTACCTTCAATAACGGCATTATCATCGGAATCAGAACCGTGAATTGCATTTTCTCCAATACTGTCTGCAAATAATTGTCGTATGGTGCCTGGAGCAGCTTCTGCTGGATTAGTGGCACCAATTAATGTTCTGAAATCATCAACAGCGTTGTCTTTTTCTAAGATGGCAGCCACGATTGGACCTGAAGACATAAATGCTACTAACTCTCCGTAAAAAGGCCTATCTCTGTGAATTGAGTAGAATTCCCCCGCTCTTTCTTCTGTTAATTGAAGGTATTTCATAGCAACAATTCTAAAACCGCCTTCATTTATCTTAGCCAAAATAGCTCCAATATGACCCTTGCTCACCGCATCAGGTTTAATCATAGTAAATGTTTTATTACCCGCCATTTTTAGTTAGTTTATTTGATAAGCCGCAAAAGTAAAGAAAGATTCTGGATGAATAAATTAATTTTTTCTTGAGATGCCTAAAATTTGAGGATTTGATTCTTATTTTCGCACCAATGGAAAAATTAAATTCTTTATTAGAAAAAATAGAAGGGAGTAAAAAAATTATTATTACCACCCATAGAAATCCTGATGGAGATGCTATTGGGTCGTCTCTGGCGCTTCAAAAAGTGCTCCTCAAATTGGGGATTGATACTTCAGTTGTTATGCCGTCCTCGGCTCCAAATTTTTTATCCTGGTTGGATGGTTGCAACGATATTATCATTTACGATTTCGATACTGAACTTTCCACTAAAAAAGTAGAAGAGGCTGATATTATATTTTGTTTGGATTTCAATCAATTAGAGCGAATTGATAAATTAGGTGAGGTCATAAGACAAGCTAATGGTATTAAAGTTTTAATAGATCATCACCTTAATCCATCTGATTTTGCGGCTTTTAAATACAGTTCTACTCAGGTAAGCTCAACTTGTGAATTGTTATATAATTGGTTGAAGATCCATGAATTTGAAGAGTTTATTGATAGTAACGTGGCTACTGCCTTATACGTAGGAATACTTACTGATACAGGCTCTTTTAAGTTTGGTACATCTCCTCAATTATTTAGAATTGCTGCTGATTTATTAGAGTATGGAATTGATGACGTAGAAATTCAGAATAAACTTTTCAACAGTTCTTCAGAAAAAAGATTACGATTATACGGTCATTGTTTAACCAACAGAATGGAAATTTTTGAAGAATATGCCACTGGTATAATTTGGTTAACTAAAGAGGACTATGAACAGTTTTCAATTGAAAGAGGTGATACGGAAGGGATTGTAAATGCTCTTTTGCAGATGGAAAAAGTAGTGATGGGAATCTTCATACACGAACAGCCTACGGTAGTAAAACTTTCTTTAAGATCAAAAGGAGACTTTTCCGTAGAGGAAATTGCGAGAAA
The DNA here is from genome assembly GCA_937926355.1 of uncultured Saprospirales bacterium. GTDB lineage: Bacteria > Bacteroidota > Bacteroidia > Chitinophagales > Saprospiraceae > CALAZP01. Next base: position 22,720 of record CALAZP010000142.1, on the reverse strand, counting down.
ACATTTTAAGGGTGGTGGCCACAGAAATGCCTCAGGTGGAATTTCCTTCTTATCTTTGGACCAGACAATGGAAAAAATTAAAGAAATTTTACCAAAGTTTAAAAACAAATTAAGTCAATATTATAACTAGAATTTTATTTATGAAAAACATTTCATTATTAGTCCTTTTAGCTGTTGTATTATCAGCTTGTGGAGGAGGATACGAAGAAACAGAAAGTGGGATTAAATTCACCAACCATACTAATGGGGGAGGGGAGAAACCTGTACCAGGAGATTTAGTATATTTTCACGCTCAGATGCGAAATGGAGATTCTGTAGTTTTCGGAAGTAGACAGTACGGACAGACTCCTTCCATAAACATTTCAGCTCCTGCCAATGGAAAATATGCTTCCCCTGTTGAAGAAATTTTAACCTATATCGGTGCGGGGGATAGTATTACCATGTTAGTTGATTTAGATACCATTGATCCTAAACCCAAAGGTTTTGAGAACACTAATGTTATGTATTATGATATAGTACTATTAGATGTTGTCTCCACAGCCAAAATTAATTCAGTAAAGGCCCAAGAAGGCGCTATTGGTGCTATGTTACAAGAGACAGTTACTAATTATAACAACGGAGCACTAGACGCGGATATTAATGTTACCGATAGTGGATTGAAATATATCATCCACCAAGAGGGGACTGGGAAATCAGCAGTCGCTGGAAAAGAAGTAAAAGTTCACTATTACGGAGTTACTACAGATGGTAATCCATTCGATAATTCTTATTCTAGAGGCCAACCTTTCGGATTTGTGTTAGGAGCAGGAATGGTTATACCAGGGTGGGACGAAGGAATTGCACTTTTGAAAGAAGGTGCAAAAGCAACTTTATTTATCCCCTCAGATTTAGGGTACGGAGAGCAAGGGGCGCCTCCAGTTATTCCTCCTAATTCAGAACTTATTTTTTACGTGGAGCTACAAAAAGTTCAATAAAAAAGGTATGACAGTTGAGCAGTTTAAAGAATTGCGAGATAAGGTTGTAAACCTAGGGAGGTATCTTTGACGTTGCCAATAGAGAGATACAAATAAAGGAATTAGAACAAAAATCTTTAAATCCTGACTTTTGGAACAACCCTGAACAAGCGGAATCCATTCTTCGGGATTTAAAGATTCACCAAATCAAAGTCGGGCAATATGACAAAGCTGCAGCCTTAGTCGAAGAGTTAGAAATTTTACTTGAATTTTTAAAAGAAGGTGAAGGATCCGAAGAAGATATAGAGACGAAGTATAAGGAAGTTACAAGCTTCTTAGAGGAAATTGAATTCCAATCAACACTTAATAGAGAAGAAGATTATTTAAACTGCTACCTCGAGATAAATGCCGGTGCTGGTGGTACAGAAAGCTGTGATTGGGCAGATATGCTACTTAGGATGTATTTGATGTGGGCAGATAACAGTGGGTTCAAAACTGTTGTATTAAACAAACAAGATGGTGATGTAGCTGGTATTAAATCTGTTGTCTTAGAAATTAATGGTGAATACGCATTCGGACTTTTAAAGGGCGAGAATGGAGTACATAGGTTAGTTAGGATAAGTCCATTCAATGCTCAGGGTAAAAGAATGACTTCGTTTGCTTCTGTTTTCGTTCACCCAATGATTGATAATGGGATAGAAATTGATATTAATCCAGCTGATTTGGAATGGGATACTTTTAGGGCTAGTGGAGCAGGTGGGCAACATGTCAACAAGACAGAATCAGCAGTTAGAGTTCGTCATTTACCTTCTGGGATAGTAGCGGAATGTCAACAAGAACGCTCTCAACATCTTAATAGAGAAAAAGCTTTACAAATGTTAAAGTCTAGATTATATGATCTAGAGTTACAAAAAAAAGCAAAAGAAAAGGACGCCATAGAATCTAGTAAAATGAAAAATGAATGGGGCTCACAAATAAGAAGTTATGTTTTAGATGATCGGAGGGTAAAAGACCACAGGACTGGTTACCAAACTTCAAGAACAGATGCTGTGCTTAATGGAGAGATAGATGATTTTTTAAAACACTATCTTTTATTTGCAAATAAAGAACAACTATAACCTTGGTCTAATGAAGCATCTTAATCCCCTATTTATTTGTAAAAAGGTCAATGAGATAGCTGGTAAACTAGCATCTTGGTTCAATATTTTATTAGTAGTATTAGTGGGGGTTGATGTTGTTTTTAGATATATCTTTAATGCCACTAGTATATGGGTTATGGAATTGGAGTGGCATTTTTTTTCTTTGATTTTTCTCTTTGGAGGTGGATATGCATTTCAAAAAAACCAGCATGTTAGGGTAGATGTTTTCTACGACAAATTTTCTGAAAAACAAAAAGCTGAAATAAATTTCTGGGGTGGTATTTTATTCTTAATACCGTGGACCTTGTTTCTTATGTACACCTCCTTCAACTATGCAAAAATTTCTTTTTTAATAAGTGAATCGTCACCAGATCCAGGAGGATTGCCTGCAAGATATTTAATAAAATACGCTATATTTTTCGGCTTTTTATTATTGTTTTTAGAAGCCATAATTTCAGTTGTTGAAAATGGTATTTTACTTTTCCAAAAGGAATTTAAAAAATAATATGGCCTATATTGCTTTAATTCTTTTTGCAAGTATTTTCATATTGATTCTATATGGATATCCAGTTGCTTTTACCCTAGGAGGAATTTCGGTATGGTATGCTTTTATTTTTTTAGAACCTTCTGATTTTGGAGCCTTACCTCCTAGAATTATGGGGGTGATGAATAATTATGTGCTTCTAGCTGTTCCACTTTTTGTTTTCATGGGAATTATGTTAGAGCGATCAGGCGTCGCCAAAGGTTTACTAGAAACTATGGCTATTCTTTTTGGAAAGGTTAGGGGAGGACTTGCCATTTCAGTAGTTATTGTTGGGTCTTTATTAGCTGCATCTACTGGAATAGTAGGAGCAACGGTCATAACTATGGGATTAATTAGTTTGCCTACAATGCTCAAGAGAGGATACCAGCCAGAATTAGCTACAGGTACTATTGCAGCTTCCGGAACATTAGGCCAAATTATTCCGCCATCAGTTGTACTCGTTTTGCTGGGTAGTGTCTTAAATGTATCTGTTGGAAATTTATTCGCTGCAGCTCTAGTACCTGGCATGCTATTAGTAGTGGTCTATATAGTTTATATTTTGTTGATAGCTAAGTTTAAACCAAATTGGGCGCCTGCGATTGATGCGAATGAAATATCAAACTTTAAGGAAAATAGATTTTATTTAAAAGTATTGGAAGCTTTCTTTTTGCCATTTTCACTGATCGTACTGGTGCTTGGGTCTATTTTCTTTGGTTTGGCTTCTCCAACTGAAGCTGCTGCTTTAGGAGCTCTTGGTGCTACCTTACTAACTTTTTTTCAAAAAAAACTTACGCTCAGTATTCTGAAAGATGTAATGAGGACTACTACTCATTTAACATGCATGGTTTTTTTTATTTTGATTGGGGCTACCACATTTTCGTTTGTTTTTAGGGAACTCGGAGGTGATCTTTTTTTGGTAAACCTCATTCAGGATACTGAAATTTCTCCTAACGAATTTCTTTTTTTGGTAATGCTTGTTGTTTTTGTAGCTGGCTTTTTTATAGATTTTATTGAAATAATTTTCATCATAGTACCTGTCGTAGCTCCGATATTTACTGCATTAGAAATTGATTTAATATGGGTAGGGATTCTACTCGCTATTAATCTACAAACATCCTTTTTAACTCCTCCGTTTGGGTTTTCTCTTTTTTATCTCAGAGGAGTTGCGCCACCAGAAATCACTACGAATCATTTATATAGAGGTATCTTACCTTATATTATTATTCAATTGTTATTTTTAGTTTTAGTCATTGTTTTTCCCGAAGTGATTTACCTATTTATAGAGTAAATCATCTAGATAGGTTTAGAACTCTTTTGAATTAAATTGTGGTAAACTTGTTCGGTAAAAGTTGCATAATGAGCGGATTGCATTTGAAATGCTAAGTAGGATTCATATATTTTTTTTGACTGCTTATCATTTGCAATCATTTCATTAATTACGGTCTCTGTATAATTTCTGAGTCGCTCTATAACTTGATTAGGAAATGTTCTAATTTGAACTCCCGAGTTTATTAAAGACTGTAAAGCTGCGGCATTAGCTGATTCCATTTTGGATAGCACCCAGTGATTAACAGAAAGACAAGCTGTTTCAACGATCTGTTGCAAATCTGCTGGAAGTTCTTCAAAAACTTCTTTATTAACAAAAAATTCAAGTAATGTTCCAGGTTCGTGCCAACCAGGAGCATAATAAAAATCAGCAATATCTTGAAACCCCATTGATTGATCATGAAAAGGTCCAAGCCATTCAGTTGCGTCAATAATTCCGCGTTCTAAGCCTGTGTATAGTTCACCACCAGCCAGTAGAACTGGAGTTCCCCCGGCCTTTTCCAATACCTTACCTCCAATTCCTGGGATTCTCATTTTAAGACTTTTTAAATCCGCTACAGAGTCAATGGGTTTATTAAACCAGCCTCCCATCTGAACACCAGTGTTTCCTCCAGGAAAAGGAACCAGATTATGTGCTTTATACAGCTCTTTCCATAGTTCATATCCTTCGCCTACTAATATCCAAGCATTCATTTGTTGAGCATTCATACCAAAAGGTACGGTGCTAAAAAATTGTGCAGCTGGAATTTTACCTGCCCAATAATATGGGGATCCACTTCCCATTTGTGCCACGCCACTTTTAACAGCATCAAATGCCTCCAAAGCCGGAACCAATTCGCCACCGCCATAAACCCTAATCTTAATTCTCGAATTAGATAACTTTTCAATTAAACCAGCTAGATTGTTACAGGCCTCACCAATAATTGGGAAATTCGGCGGCCAAGTAGTAACCATTTTCCATTGAAAAGTTTGGTCTATATTATCATTAGAGGATTTCGGAATATCAGAGTTTAAATTTTCATCTTGCGTCAAAGCTTTTAATCCGAAAGGCAAACCAATTATTCCGGCTGCTAATCCTTTAAAAAATTTATTCCTAGTAAAATTTCCCATAATTTATATTATGTTAAGTAGAAAACAATGCTACAATTAATCCATTTAGGTTTTTGTAATTCGTCTTTAAATTTTGGTATTTCAGCAATGCTTAAATTTTGAATAAATATAAAGGCTTAATTTTATTTATTAAAAAGAAGTAAAGATTTTGGAGACCTACGCTAAGCTTTTAAATATAGCCATTCCTATCTTTGTTACTTTAATAGTCCTAGAGGCTATCATCGCTTATTTTCAGGGAAAGCAAATTTGGAATCGTTTAGATACTTTGGCAAGTTTAGCCTCTGGAATGTCTAATGTTTTAAAAGACGTGCTCGGTCTTTCATTTGTAATTATTTCCTACGACTGGTTAGTCAGTCACTTTTCTATTTTCAGTATTGAAAATTCTTTTATTGTTTATCTAATAGCTTTTGTTGGAATTGATTTTGCTGGTTATTGGGTGCATAGAATTAGCCATCATGTTAATTTTTTCTGGAATACTCATATTATCCATCACAGTAGTGAGGAATTCAACCTAGCATGTGCATTGAGACAATCTATTTCCAGCTTCTTTTCCATAGCTGTTTTCTTTTTAGTTCCAGTAGCCATTTTAGGTGTCCCAAGTGAAGTGATAGCCATTATTGCACCTCTTCATTTATTTGCTCAATATTGGTATCACACTAGATTAATTGGCAAATTGGGAATTCTTGAAAAAATAATTGTTACCCCTTCGTCACATAGAGTGCATCACGCTATTAATCCAGAATATGTAGACAAAAACCTAGGTCAAATTTTTATTTTCTGGGATCTAATTTTCGGCACTTATCAAGAAGAATTAGATGATGTCCCGCCCGTTTATGGCGTTACAAGACAGGTAAATACCTACAATCCTTTCATTATTAATTTTCAGCATATATGGCTGATGATTACAGATGCTTATAGAACAAACGATTGGTCTGCTAAATTAAAAATATGGCTAATGCCTACTGGATGGAGGCCAATTGATGTGGAACTAAAATACCCCGTTCCAAAGACTACCAATCCTTTTAACCGAAAAAAATATCAAATACACCTAAGTGTAAAGGCGGAAATATGGATATGGATAGAATTTATTTTTACCTTATTTATTATGCTCCTTTTCTTTAATACTATAGGGAGCATCAATCCTACTGTAATTATTTGGATTGGAATTTTTCTTTTTATTTCCATTTTTAGTTTTACTTCTCTTATGGATAAAAGTAGATGGGCTATTCCTTCATCTTTTATCGCTAGCATTATTGGAATTGTTTTAGCTTCTTCTTCAATTTCCTTTAACTTATACTTTCTTGTTCCAGTAGTTTTATTCTTAATCATCAACCCTATTATTACCACTACCCTATTACCAAACAAATAAATTAAAATACCCAAACCAATGAATCTTATTAATTACACAAAATTATTTTTACTCCTTTCATTTTCGTTTTGTTTAACTTTCATTGCGAATGCGCAATCCATAGTAAAAGGACTTGTTATAGATGAAAATACTGGTGATCCTTTAGAATTCGCCACCATTTCAATTTACCAAAGTAATGATAATACCATAATTGGCGGAGGATCTACTGATTTTGACGGCAAATTTGAAATAGAGATACCCACAACGATAATAACGGTGGAAATTTCTTTCCTATCTTTTGGAAGTACTAAAATTGAAAATGTAGATACTCAAAATGAATCTATTATTGATTTAGGTACCATCCAATTAACTCCTGACGTACAACTGATGGATGAAATTGAGGTAGTTGGTCAAAAAAGTCGTATTCAAATGGGACTAGATAAAAGGGTTTTCAATGTTGATGCCGATTTGGCAAGAACTGGTGGGACAGTAACTGAGCTATTAGATAATATTCCCTCTGTATCAGTAGATGTGGAAGGAAATGTAAGTTTGAGAGGAAGTCAGGGGGTGACCATATTGATTGATGGTAAACCTTCCGGATTAATTGGTTTAGGAGATGCGCAAGGTTTACAACTCCTTCAAAGTAATATGATAGAATCAATTGAAATCATTACTAATCCATCTGCAAGATATGACGCATCCGGATCCGCGGGAATCATTAATATTATTCTAAAGAAAGATCGAAAAAAGGGATTAAATGCTGCGTTAGATTTTAATGCGGGTATTCCTGCAAATAATGGAGCAGCTTTAAATTTAAATTATAGAACAAGTTCTCTTAACTTGTTCACTAATGGAGGTTTTTCAAGAAGAAAAAGATTGGGTAATGGATTTTCTAGTCAAAATTTTATATTCCCTGATTTAGTTTATACTACAGAGCGCTCCAATCAGCGTGACAGAGGAGGACTTAATGCTAATTTTCAATTTGGTTCAGATTGGTATATTAATAGCAAAAATACACTAACTGGGAGTTTTCTTTACAGAAAAGGAGACGATGATAATTACAGTAAAATCAATTATAGAGATTTTTATTCAGGTGGTGAATTATTCTCAGAATCTAATCGAATAGATAACGAAAAAGAAGATGAGTCAACTACAGAGTTCAATATAAACTACAAGAAGATTTTTGATAAAAAAGACAAAGTCTTAACTTTTGATATTCAATATCAAAGTAATGGGGAGATAGAAAATTCTGCCATTGAAGAGGTCACTAGTTTAAAAGATGGACAACCTTATATTGGAGATCCATTACTACAAAGGTCCTTGAATGATGAAAATGAAACTCGATTATTATTACAATTGGACTATGTTAATCCAATTGGTGAAGAGGGAAAATTTGAAGCTGGTTTTCGGAGTACCATTCGTGATTTATTCAATGATTATTTAGTGGAGGAATTTCAAGATAATTGGTTCTCTTTAGAAGGTTTGTCCAATAACTTTGAATACAATGAAGATATTCATGCAGTATATTCTAGTTACGGGAATAAATTTGGAAAATTATCGCTACAAACTGGTTTAAGGTTGGAATATTCCAACATTAAAACCAGGTTAATTGCATCTGATGATATCAATGATAGAAATTACCTTAATTTTTTTCCAAGTATATTTTTAACCTATGAAGCTAACCCTCAGGGTTCTTTTCAAATTAGTTATAGTAGAAGGATTCGAAGACCTAGATTTTGGGACTTAAACCCTTTTTTTAGTTTTAGTGACGATCGAAATATTAGAAGTGGAAACCCAAATTTAAACCCTGAATTTACCAACTCATTTGAGCTCTCTCATATCCAATATGGTAATTTATTAACCATAACATCCGCTGTCTATATTAGAGCAACAGAAGGAGTTATAGAGAGAATCACTTCAGTTGAGGACGATGGAATATCTTATAGCAGGCCTGAAAATATGTCAAGTCGCCAAGATATGGGAGCTGAAATTACGCTATCAGGAGAATTTGGGAAATGGCTTAATTTAAGTGGTAACGTTAATTTGTTTAGACAGGTTATCAATGGCGGTGATTTTGGGGAGGATTTCAATACAGATAATTTTAGTTGGACAAGTAGATTAAATACTCGTATGAAATTATGGGACAGGTTAAACTGGCAAATTATGTTTAATTACCGTGCTCCTATTGACAGGCCACAGGGTAGAACAAAAGGAATTGCTTATTTCGATACGGGTTTAGGAATGGATATACTCAAAAATAAAGCTACTATCAATCTAAACGTAAGGGATGTATTTAATAGTAGAAAATATCAATATGAAACCTTTCTAGATAACTATAATGCTAGTGGATATTTTAGATGGGGAGTAACCACAGTAACTCTAGGATTTAACTACAGAATTAATCAAGATAAAAAGAGGGATGATAGAAGGAACGGAGGAGATAATGGGTTTGAAGGTGGAGATATGTAGTATTAAAAACAAGTACAATACCCCCCCTAAAGGGCGTATTGTACTTGTTTAACTGCCGTTATAATTTTTGATTTATCTGGCATGTAAGCATCAACAAATGTTGGTGCGTAAGGTAATGACGTATCTGCAGCATTAACCCTAGTAACGGGTGCATCTAGATAATCAAAAGCATACTTTTGCACTTCATATGCGATTTCTGATGATACGCCAGCAAATGGCCAACTTTCATCTACCACAACTAGCCTATTTGTTTTCTTTACGCTTGCAACAATGGTATCAATATCTAGGGGCCTTATAGTTCTTAAATCAATTACCTCTGCATTTATTCCTTCTTTTGCTAATTCTTCAGCAGCCTCCAAACTAGATAGTATTAATTTATTAAAACTAACTATTGTTACATCAGAGCCAGTTCGCCTAATAGCTGCTTTACCAATTTCTACAATATACTCCCCATCTGGAACCATTCCTTTGTGACCGTAAAGTAATTCCGATTCAAACATACACACTGGGTCATTATCTCTAATCGCAGCCTTAAGTAATCCTTTAGCATCAGCTGGATCTATGCAAGAAACCACTTTTAATCCAGGTACGTTGGCCATCCAACTTTCAAAAGTTTGGCTGTGTTGTTGGGCTAATTGACCAGCTGCACCTGATGGTCCTCTGAAAACAATAGGACAATTATATTGACCAGCGGATTGAGAAAGTGTTTTAGCAGCATTATTAACAATTTGATCGAAAGCTAAAATGGCAAAATTCCAAGTCATAAACTCAACGATTGGTCTTAGGCCATTCATTGCTGCACCTACACCAATGCCTGCAAAACCAAGCTCAGCTATAGGAGTATCAATTACCCTCCTTTCTCCAAATTCTTCAAGCATTCCTTTACTTACTTTATACGCTCCATTATATTCAGCTACCTCCTCCCCCATTAAGAACACAGTATCATCCCTTCTCATTTCTTCTGACATTGCTTCGTTAAGCGCATCTCTTAAAGCTAGTTCTCTTGCCATTTTTCTTATTTTTGTGCAAAAATAGTAATTAGATTAAAATTGGATAACAAAATAACCTTAATATCCGTTTACAAATAAATTAAAGAAACTCAAAATGAAATCTAAAGTATCGTTTTTAATTATAGTTGGATTGTCATTATTAAACATGGCTTGTAATAGAGGTTATGGTTGTCCAACTAATTTTTCATTAGACTTCAGTGCCATTATACATTTCATAGGATTTTAAAAGGAATCAGCTTTAGGTTAATGGAAGTTTTAAAAACCCAAGATGGAAGTTCTACTATCTTGTCTAATAAATATAATGTAACCTATCATTCAAGATTTGGAGCCATTCAGGAATCCCAGCACGTTTTTATCCAAAATGGATTATTACCTGTTTTGCAATCACAGTTAGATCAAATTAAGATTCTTGAAATTGGTTTTGGAACTGGTTTGAATTTTCTTTTGACTCACTTAGTAACTTTTCCCAAAACTTTCCAGTTAAAATATACGGCTCTTGATTTGGTGCCTTTAAAGAAAGACATAATACATCAAATTAATTATATCTCTCAATTGAATTTAAATGTAGAGTACGAAGATTTTTTTTACTCCATTCATTCACTACCCTGGAGTGAATGGCATCAGTTAGATCAATATACTCACCTAAAAAAAGAACTTATAGATTTAGTAAATTACCAACCAACCTGTAATAATTTCAACGTTATTTATTTTGACGCCTTCGCTCCTTCCGCTCAACCTGAACTATGGGAAACCAATGTTCTTGAAAAAATATACCATTCATTAGTCTCAAATGGAATTTTAGTGACCTATTGTGCAAAGGGTAGCGTTAAAAGAACTTTTAAAAATTTAGGAGGACTAGTGGAATCATTACCAGGTCCTCCGGGTAAAAGGGAAATGATAAGAATTACCAAACTTACTTAATCAAGAATTTTTTTCTTGTATGGGTTTGATAATATTTATTTTCCCATCATCCCCATAAAGTTCTACAGATTTTTTATTGTATGCCATTGCTGCTTCCTCTGCAGTTGAGAACATTCCTAAATGATAGGATTTCCTGTTAACGGAAATGACTGCTCTATATTTTTTACTTTCTTTATAGACTCCAGTATAACCAGCCTTGCTTGATGTTTTTCTTTTCCTTGAAGCTACAGATCTTGACCGATAGATGATATTTTCTATCCGACAATCTAATTTATTTCCATTTTTAGCACCGACTAAATTTTTCTGAGATGTTTTAGTGTTCCCTAGAAATTTTTCTGCTATAAGTTTATGAAGATAAATTGTTTCCGTTTTGTAGCCACCTCCGGCTTTCTTCCATGTTTTCTGAAAAACAGCGCATCCGCTTGAATGCCTTCGTAGATTATTGATAAAATCTATTTTTACCAAATAAGAATCTGAGGTTAAGAAGTTATAAACCTCCTCATCAAGTAACACCGAATCATCAGCGTTTTTTAATTTAACTTTGTATAACATGCGCTCTCGATTTTTTAAAAAATTCCATTATCAGTAAATGCAGGTTTAAAAAAACAAAATATATATATTATTCTATCATTACAAATTTTAATTATTGTTTTTTTTTACACTTATTCAAAATAACAATTGAATTAGTGATGAAGTTTAATCTTAACAATGTACAATTAGCAAATATTTGCATTATGCAACAAATGGAATACTTCATGCAACGGTGCTTTAATCTTGCATTATTAGGAAAAGGCAAAACTAGTCCAAACCCTATTGTTGGAGCCGTATTAGTTTATCAAAATAGTATTATTGGAGAAGGTTATCACTCCAAATACGGAGGGCCTCATGCTGAAGTAGAAGCATTAAAAAGTGTCTCAAAACAGAATTTAGACAAAATTCCCCACTCTACCTTATTTGTTTCATTAGAGCCTTGTTGTTATTATGGAAATACACCACCATGCACCGATCTCATCATTCAAAGTAAAATTTCATCTGTAGTAATTAGTTGTTTAGATTTTAATCCTAAAATTGCTGGTAAGGGTGTTCAATTACTTAAGAGCTCTGGAGTGGAGGTTACTTATGGCATAATGGAAAAAGAAGGGCTAGAACTAAATAAAATGAGAAATAAATGGGTTAAAACTGGTATTCCATTTATTGTTTTGAAATTTGCCCTTAGCAGAGAGGGGTTTGTTGCTAGTATTGATGATCAACAAATTTGGTTATCAGGTTTATTAGCCAAGAGATTTACCCATAAATGGAGGAATGAAATGGATGCAATTTTAATTGGGTCCAAAACTCTAGAAATTGATAATCCTTATTTAACAGCTCGTTTTGGATTTTCCTCTAATCCAGCTGTAGTTATTCTTGCTCCAAATACCTTAATTAAAGATCATTATCGAATATTTGATTCCGGAGCTAAGATTTATATATTTTCTAACTTTAAACCAACTGTCCAACATTCTTCTCTGATTTATATCAATACATCTGATATTACTGATATTATTCCCTTTGTACTTAGTTCTTTAGGTGAGGATAAAGTGACTTCATTATTAGTAGAAGGCGGGGCACAAGTTTTAAATACTTTCATAGATGGAGGTTATTATGATGAAATTAGGGTATTTAGAAGTACAAAAAGTATCAAGCATGGAAAAAGAGTCCATCTACCCTACACCAAAAATTTTGAAAGGCAACAAATTGAGGATGACCAACTTGAAATATTTTTCAATTAAAAATGAACTATGTTAAAAATCGGGGTTACTGGAAATATTGGATCTGGTAAAACTACTATATGTTCTATTTTTGAACAGTTTGGATGGGTTGTTTATAACTCAGATGAAAAAGCCAAATGGCTAATGAACAATAATGATGTATTGAAAAAACAAATCATTAGATTATTAGGGAAAGATAGTTATCAAAGCACTGGTCAATTAAACCGTCCATATATAGCTAAAAAAGTTTTTAATGATAAGGAGTTATTAAAAAAGCTCAATCACATTGTTCATCCAGCAGTAAAAGATGATTTCAATAAATGGTGTATTGAAAAAAAAAATTGGAAATACTTAGTAAAGGAATCTGCCCTAATTTATGAAGCTCAATTGCATAATGAACTAGATGTAGTCGTGGTAGTAGCAACAAATATTGAAATTACTATTAATCGGATAATTAAAAGGGATGGTTTAACTCGTAGTCAAGTTCTTCAAAAATTAAATACACAATTACCCATAGAAGAAAAAATGAAATTAGCTGATTATGTTATTATTAATGAAAATCAAAAAAATTTTTTAAAAAACACTTTAGAGGTATATAGAAATATCAAACTGAATTACGATTGATTCTTTCCTTTTTCTAAACCTTCTTTGTAGGTTGTTAGACATCTTTCTCTTGCTATTTTGTGATCAATCATCGGTTCAGGATATTCAGGTTTACCCCAATTAGGAAGCCATTCCTTTATATAAGCAAAATCAGGGTCAAATTTTTCCTGTTGGCTTGTAGGGTTGAAAATTCTAAAATATGGAGCTGCATCAGTTCCGCTACCAGCAGCCCACTGCCATCCACCATTATTAGAAGCTAAATCAAAATCGAGTAGCTTCTCAGCAAAATATGCTTCTCCCCATCGCCAATCAATTAATAAATGTTTGGTCAAAAAACTTGCAGTAATCATCCTAACCCTATTATGCATGTATCCAGTTTTATTCAATTCACGCATACCTGCATCAACAATTGGATATCCTGTCAAGCCGCCTTTCCATTTTTCAAATTCATCCTCATTATTTCGCCACGATATAAAATCATAGGGTTTCTTAAATGCATTTTTTACCACATGAGGAAAATGAAAAATAATCATTGCATAGAAATCACGCCAAATTAATTCGTTGAGAAATATGGTACTAATTTCTTTTGCCCTAGTGGCCTTTTCTCTTATACTGATGGTTCCAAACCTAAAATGAATTCCCAATCTAGAAGTACCCTCGATTCCTGGAAAATTTCTAGTACTTTCATAATTTTTAATTAGGCTTTGTGTTACTGTTTTATCTGGAAATTGGAGTTTTGATTTTTCAAATCCCATTGATTCTAATTGAATTATGGAATCGTTAATTTTAAAGAAATTGTTCAAATACGTTTCAGAGGGGTAATTTTCAGATATAAAGCCTTCTTTCCATTTTTTACTGTAAGGCGTAAAAACAGTATAGGGTTTTCCGTCAGATTTTAAAATTTCGTTACCTTCAAAAATCACATGATCCTTAACTGAGCAAACATTTATACCTCTGGCCGAACAAAGCTTCTCTATAGATTTATCTCTACTGGTAGCATAGGGCTCGTAATCTTTATTAAAGAATAAATTTACAATCTCAAATTCTGAAAAAATTTGCTCGAAGAATGTATCAGGATATCCATGATAAGTTTTTATGGAGCTTTTTACTGCCTGTAATTGTTTATTAAGATGAAGTAAGGTTTCGTGTATAAAATGGACCCGCGGGTCTGCAGGATTACTTAAATGGTCTAAGATGTTTCTATCAAAAATAAAAACAGGTAAAACTGGCAATCCGCTTTTTAACGCTAACCAAAGGCCGTGATTGTCTTCAAGTCTTAAATCCCTTCTAAACCAAAAAATACTAATTCGTGTTTTCATAGCCTACAAAACAAACCCTCCAATAAATAGTTTGTGGCCTATACTATCTTACGTGATTTTAAAAAAGATATTAATTTCGCAAAAAATAAAAATCCATGAGAAGGTTATTTCTATTCTTCATTATTGTTTTAGGTTTTGCCTCTTGTAAGAATGATCCAAACCTACTAATGCAAAACGAAATAAATCAGCTAGAACTGTTAGTCAAAGAAGGTGCAGAGCAAGAAGATATTGAAATTCTATTAGAAACTTATCAATCTTATATTTCTGAATATACAAACGATTCAAAATCACCTGTATATTTAATAAGAGCTGCTGAATTACTATCTAGAATTAATAGACCTCAATCAGCTGTTGAATTATTGGAAAAGGGATATAGAGAATATTATAATTCTTTAAATAATGCAGCAAATGGCCTATTTCTTGGCAATATTCTTAGAGAAAAATTTCAAAATGAACTTCTTGCACAAATCGTCTATAAATGTACCTTAGAATTTTTTCCAAATACCAATGATGTAAAGAAGAAAATTATTGATTCCACCTTATCTGTTCCTCAAACTTTAGATAACATTAGTGAATTAATTTTTAATGAAAATACTGGTAAAATTGATTTTTTACAGGCAAATAATTTTATTGAAGGATCTGTACTTTTTACTATGCTTCAACCCGACAACAAATTAGTGCCAGAATATCTCTTTAAGGCAAGTGAAGCTTCAAGGGCAATTCAAAAATATTCCAGAACTATTGACTTGTATGAATGGCTTATTACAAATTATAAAGAGTATAATAAAATTGGACAGGTGCACTTCCTTTATGCCTTTACCTTAGATAATGACTTAGGTAGAATGGAGGATGCCAAAATTGCCTATAACGATTTCATAGAAAAATTTCCCAATAGTGATTTTATAGACGATGCCAAATTTTTAATAGAAAACCTAGGAAAATCTGAAGAAGAAATTATAGAATCATTTAACAGGAAATAAATTTTTATTAGCAAAAGGTTTAACGCCACTTCCTTCAATTTGAAGCGTTACGGTTATTGAATAATTAGATTTAACTTGATATAATTTCTTAGCTATTCCAACTAAAGGTTTTAATAAAAAATTACTTTCTTCTAGTAAATCCATTTCTGATTTATGACGATAAATTGGGTAAACAAAAGGTATTTCGAGTACCTTTTCTCTATCTACGCTTAAACTCTTAGGTAATATTATTTTAGAAAAAAGGATATATTCAGATATTCTTTGATTATTCTTATTACCCCTCTGATATTTCTCAATAACTTGAATATGGATGGATTTAATTAAAGATGGAACTTTGCTTTTTATTAAGAGTTTACCACTCACCTCACCAGCTTTGAGGTCTATTTGGGTAGTTTCATCAAAATTTACCTTTACTCCTTCTATCCCCAAAAATTTTTTAATTCGAGACATTTAAAAAATTTTTGTGCCAACTTCCTCCTAGTGGTTTAATAAAACCATTTTTAAATTCTTTTAAGGTTTTAACTAATGGATCAATAAAAGGAGTGTCAAAATTAATCGTACCCTCTTGAAGCGCATTATTCAGCTCATCTTTTGAAATCAATTGGATATTTTGGTCTTTATCTAGATATAGAAAGTTCCATCTATTAAAAAAATCAATTTCTAATTCCTGACCTATCTGCTTGATAAAAGTAACAGAGGAGTCAATAGAACATCCGCTAGCCATGGCTAGAGACTCATCGACAACTAATAAGATAATTTGACTCTTGTAAATGGAACCAAAAGCTTTTAATTGTTGGCTATGGCTTACCCAATTTTCAATAAAAGAACCTAACTTATGATCTAAGTAAGATAACTCATTATCATTTAATATTCTATTGGAGGTATAGATCCAAATTTTACTTTCATCAGAGTAATTTTCTGGTATAGATATCATGAAATATTATTTAATATAAGTTCTGCTAAATCTAAAACTAAAATATCCTCTTCTTTTCCTTTAGATTTAATTCCATCATTTAGCATAGTAATACAAAAAGGACAATTAGCAGTAACAATAGATGCTTTTGATTCCATAATATCTTGGGTTCTCTCCTCATTAATTCTTTTTTTACCCATTTCTTCTTCCTTAAACATTTGTGCACCACCTGCTCCACAACAAAGTCCATTTGATTTACATCTTTTAAGTTCCACAAGATCCAAATCTAATTGTTCTATTATTGACCGTGGAGCTTCATAAATTCCGTTTGCTCTCCCAATATAGCAGGAATCGTGATAAGTAATTTTCTTTCCTTTGAATTCACTAGTTCCTTTAATTTTTAGCCTGCCTGATTTAAGTAATTCATTTATAAATTCAGTATGATGTAACACTTCATAATGACCACCAAGTTCTGGATATTCATTTTTTAAAGTATTAAAACAATGTGGGCAGGTGGTAACTATTTTTTGAACTTGATATTTATTTAAGTTCTGAATATTTTGATTAGCTAAAAGTTGGAATAAAAATTCGTTACCACTTCGCCTAGCAGGATCTCCTGTACATTGTTCCTCTTGACCCAAAATTGCAAATGTAATAGAAGCACTCTGAAGAATGGAAACAAATGCTTTGGTTACTTTAATAGCTCTAGAATCGAAGGAACCAGCACAGCCTACCCAAAATACTACTTCAGGTTTTTGTTCTTTTAATTTCCAATCAGCTAAAGTTTGAATATTATTAATTTTCATTGTTCTATCCAATTTGTTCTGCTCTCATTAACTGCCCAAACAGATTGTCCATTTTCTAAGCTATTAAACATGGGCATCCAATCGCTCGGACCTGATGACTCAGATAGTATTTTATATCGCCTAAGTTCAAGAATTGGTTTTAAAGGATTAATCATAATAGGACATGCTTCTACACATGCATTACATGTGGTACAAGCAAAAATTTCTTCATTTGTAATAAAATCAAAAAGGGAACCATTAGGTTGATTTCTATTTTGATAAAATTGATTAGTTCTGTCACGGATATCCATCATGATTTTGCGCGGGGATAATTTTTTACCCGTAATATTTGCTGGACAAACATCAGTGCATCTCCCACATTCTGTGCAAGAGAATGCTTCTAAAATAGTCTTTTGAGATAAATCAGTGATATCTTTTGCTCCAAAATTATCATCTTCTTTCAAATGAAGTTTCTCCTCTGATTCCAATATTTCAATTCCTAACATTTCTCTAACTTCATTCATTATTACAGGCATATTTTCAATTTTTCCAATAGGTTGAATGTCGGTATAATAGGTATTAGGAAAAGCAACAAGAATATGTAAATGTTTGGAAAAAGGTAAATAATTAAGAAAGACCATAACCATAATAAAGTGTCCCCACCACCCTATCCGCTCAAGAACGAAAACTGAGTTTGCCGTTAAATCTTTAAAAAAATGACTTATCCATCCACTTATCCAAAATCCTTTATCATCTATAGCCATATCTGCACTATTCATTAGAAAAATGAACCCAATCAACAATATTTCAAATATTAAAATCAAGTTGGCATCTCTTTTAGGCCAACCCTTAAGTTCATCTTTTTGCAACCGAGAAATAGAAAGAATATTTCTCCTAATAATAAAAATTAAGGTTGCAATAAAGGCTAGCAAAGATAAAATTTCAATAAAATTGATAATCCACGGATACCAAACTGGATTAAAATAACTATGGAAAAATCGATGTGATCCGGTGAATCCATCAATAATAATTTCAATAAGTTCAATTTGAGTTATTAAAAATGCCAGATAAATAAATCCATGAAAAATGGCAGGCATCCATTTTTTAAACATTTTAGACTGGCCCAAAGCGATTAAAAGAAGATTCTTAAGTCTTGCTATTTTTTTACCTTTAGCCTTGTAAGGTTTGCCTAATCTTATTTTGTTAAAAACTTGTTTAAACTGATAAAGAGCAATACCTACTGATCCCAAAAACAAAAATGAAAATATAAATGGAGTCCACATAAAATGACTTTCAAATGATAATACTTAATAATAAACAAATTAATCAAAAAATACGTCGAATTGCCACTCAAATATTAGAAGAAAATTATGGTGAAATAGAATTGTTTCTAGTAGGTCTTAACAATAAAGGATTTTCATTTGGAAAAAAATTGCTTGAGGAAATTGAAAAAATTAACTCAGAAATAAAGGTTCATCTCGTAAGGATTTCTCTTAATCCCGCTGCCCCCAATACAGAAAAAATTAATCTGTCAGCACCTGAGGGTATTTTTAATAATAAGGTTGTTATTCTTGTTGATGACGTCGCCAATACTGGTAGAACTATATTCTACGCCTTTACCCCAATATTGCAAAGCCTACCCAAAAAAATTGAAGTAGCCGTATTGGTCGACAGAAAACATAAAGTATTTCCCATTCAAGTCAATTATTACGGAATGTCTTTAGCCACCACTTTAAAGGAAAATATAGAAGTAACTTTAGAGGAAAATAAATCTCTTGCTTATTTGGAGTGACAAAATATTTCAGCCATCATACACCTAACACTTCCGCCACCGTAGTGCTCTATCGTAGGAATAGGAATAGAAAGAATTTCAGTTTTTTCTCTCAGTATATCTAACTGTTCCTCACTCAAAGAATCAAATGCAGATTGAGACATTACTAAAAGTGGATTACCATTTTTCATCTGTACCTGTAGCATATTTCCAGCAAATTGATTCATTTGCTTAAAGCTAATAGGTATAATGATCTTATTACTTTCATGTAAATAATTAGAAACTTTTTTTCTATCATTTTTTACAATAGTTTCCATACAAACAATAGCAAAATCAATTCCTAAAGCCATCATAACATTGGTGTGGTATATTGGAATTCCATCTTCATTATTGGCATTAAACATTACTGGAGAAAACTTTGCTATTTCGCAGAATTTATTGATCAATGTGATGTCAGTTCTATCACTTAAACATGCGTAAACCAGTCTATTTATTCTATCCAAAACCATACTTCCAGTTCCTTCCAAATAAATTCCATCTTCAGCAAGCCTATGAAATTGATGAATTTTTTTAAAAGAATATCTATCCATAAGTTGTTCCAGAAGATCAAGCCTAACTTCATTACGCCTAATAGAACTAAACATGGGGTAGGTGAAAACTTCATCATTCTCATGAAAAGTAACCCAATTATTAGGGAAAACAGCATCGCTTTTTAAGGGCAGGTCAGTATCTTGACAAACCTCTATAACTACATCCTTATTCCTTAAACTATCCACCATATGATCAAACTCTTTCAGAGCCATTAATGATACTTGTTTAGAATCTATACTATTTGAATTCTTTTGAAAAGTATTATTTACTGCAGTTTCTGAATTATATCCAAAATTATGCGGACGTACCATAAGTATGGTATTAGTAATTTGACGAAAAATTGTTTCTAAAGCCACTGAACTTAAATTTTTACAAAATTAAATGCAAATTTGTGAATTAAACGATTAATATGGTAAAGAAGAAAAAGAATGAAAATCAATCCTCAGTAGTTTACTCTACTGATCCGGATTTTAATTTTAATAACTCTTTTTTTGATGATCTTAAAACTCATGTTCCTAATGAACAACAAAAATTGAGGGTTAAAATTGACCGCAAACAAAGAAATGGAAAGGAGGTTACCTTGATTGAAGGTTTTGAAGGAATTAAAGAAGCACTAGAAGACCTAGGAAAAACTTTGAAAAAAATTTGCGGGGTTGGCGGTTCTGTTAAAGATGGAATTATTCTTATTCAAGGTAACCATAGAGAAAAAATAGTGGAGCATCTGCAAAAAAAAGGTTTTATTAACACCAAAAAATCTGGTGGCTAAACTCATTCTTCTTCTAAGCGTTTACTATGAAATTTAATCACAAAATAAATTAATTAAAAATGGCATTAGAATTTACAGATGCGAATTTTGAAGAAAAGGCAATGGGGGAAGGAACTGTTGCTCTTGTTGATTTTTGGGCTGCATGGTGTGGACCATGTAGAATAATTGCTCCAATTATAGAGGAACTCGCGAAGGATTATGAAGGAAAAGCCGTTATTGGAAAATTGGATGTCGATCAAAATCCTGAAGTAGCAATGAAGTATAATATTAGAAGTATTCCAACAATATTGGTGATTAAGAATGGGGAAGTTGTAGATCAACATGTTGGAACGACTACTAAGAAGAATTTAGCTGATAAGATAGAAGCTCAACTAGCTTAACTTTTTCTATGTACAAATTGGAGGGAAAAGTTTTTAGAGAGTTTGGTAACTTAGAATTATTAGCCAAACAAGTAGTTGAAGGCTTCATAATAGGAAGACATAAAAGTCCGTTTCATGGATTTTCAGCTGAATTTGCTGAACATAGAATATATAATCCTGGTGAGTCTACTAAATTTATTGATTGGAAGGTCTACGCCAGAACAGAGAAAATGTTTACAAAAAAATATGAAGAAGAAACAAATCTCAGGTGCCAATTAGTAGTAGACGCATCTTCCTCAATGGCTTTTCCCTATCAATCTGAATCGATTAATAAATTGCAATACGCAGCTTTAGGTGCTGCTTCAATTATGTATTTACTTCAAAAACAAAGAGATGCTTTTGGTTTGAGTCTCTTCGATGAAGATTTAATTGTTAATACATTATGCAAATCTAATACTAGCCATTTCAAAATGTTGATGAGTCAATTGGAAAATAAGATTCACCAACACAACTTACTTCAAAAGACTAATACCTCCAAAATCCTTCATCAAATTGCAGAACTCATTCATAAAAGGTCTTTAGTGGTTATTTTCAGTGATATGTTTTCTTCAAATGAAAATCCTAATGACTTATTTTCTTCATTACAACACTTGAAGTATAATAAGCATGAGGTTCTACTATTCCATGTGGTTGATCAAAAATCTGAGATTTCTTTTGAATTTGAAAATAGACCTTACTTATTTGTAGATCTGGAAACAGGTGAGGAAGTAAAACTGCAAAGTTCACGCTTAAAAGAAGAATATGCTCAAAAAATGGCGGACTACATGAAAGGACTTAAGGATAAATGTTTGCAATTTGGAATAGATTTTATAGAAGCTGATTTATCTAGTGGCTTTGGTTCGGTCCTTCAAAATTATTTAGTGAAAAGAAATAAAATGAGCCGATAATCTTTATGGAAAAAACCAGAATTGATAAATGGCTTTGGAGTGTCAGACTTTTTAAGACCAGAACTTTGGCTACTGATGCTTGTAAAAATGGTAAAGTCCGAGTAAATGATATACTGGTTAAACCATCATTTCTTATTCAAATAGGAAATCATATAGAGGTTAAGAAGGATGGATTCACCCTGATTTTTGAAGTAGTAAATATTATTGATAAAAGAGTAGGCGCCCCTATTGCGGAAAAATGTTACATCAATCAAACGTCAGAGCAAGAACTTAATAAATATAAAGATTGGTTTATTGGCAAAAGCCCTACAGAATTCAGAGAGAAAGGTTTGGGTCGACCTACTAAAAAGGAAAGAAGGGTAATTGAAAATTTTAAAGAAGACTTCTTTTTAGAAGAGAAAGATCTAGAAGGAGGAAAATAAAAATTTATTTTCCTCCTAAAAAATTTTAGTCTAGCTTAAAATAACTACTTTCTATAGTTTCACCCGCTTGAATTTTTTCTAATCTTTCTTTAAACTCATTGGATAATTCCAACTCGTTTTTCCGAGCAAAAATTTCTTTCAATGCAATCAAGGTATTCATATCATTAGGGTCCATGGCTTCTGATTGCTTAAAGTATGGTAAAGCTTTCTCGAATTCTGCTTGAACCTTTTCTAACAAATCATTGAATTTTTGCATTCCAGCTTTGGAATAATCTTCCGATAAGGGTTCTAAATTTTGAGACATAATCGCAGCCTTATTGAAATATATGGCTCCAATACTGTATATGGCATTAGAATATTCAGGATTTAGCTCAAAAGCTTTTTGGTAATTAGCAATAGAATTTTCAAAATACGAATTCGCTTCAGGGCCTTCCATATCACCTTCTTTGGCTAATTTACTAAACAACTGTTCGTAAACGCTACCTGAAACCATATAAAGAGATTCATTTTCGGGTTCAGCAGCTATACCATCAGCCAACTTCCCTAAAAGAATATCCAATTGATTGGTTTTAAGAGAATGGTTAATGTCTGCAAATAATAAACTTGATTCATCTGGATATTTTGCTCTTCCCTCTTCAATGAACTTGTAAGCTCCGTCTAAGTCATTTTCGGCTTCAATAGAATACAAAGATTCATATATTCTCGGGTTATCGTATT
>CALAZP010000141.1 GCA_937926355.1 uncultured Saprospirales bacterium | reverse complement strand
TTGCTACTGCTCGTTTGACGGCCTACGGGGCCTTAAAAAATATGCATTCTGGGCAGTATGGCAATTATGTTCCCAACCCTTCATTTGCTTTAGCTCGATTATTGGGTAATATGAAAGATGATGAGGGGCGGGTATTGATTCCTGGATTTTACGAGGACGTTAAGATCAGTCCAGCGGTTGGCGGATTAATGGAAAAACAAGGGGCGTCATTACAAGAATTGGGATTAGCTGAATTTGAAAAAGTAGGGTCTAATTATTTGGAGTCCCTACAATATCCTTCCTTGAATATTAGGGGGTTGAAAGCTGGATGGGTGGGTAACGATGTACGCACTATTATTCCTTCTGAAGCCATAGCGGAAATCGATATGAGACTGGTAACGGAGACTCCTGCGGAGCGTCAATTACAGTTATTAAGGGATTTTATAGTGGATCAAGGATTTTATGTTACAGATAAAGCCCCTTCGATGGAGGAGCGATTAAAGCATCCCCTTTTGATTCGCATGGAATATAGAATTGGTTCATTGCCATTCAAAACAGATATAAATGGTCCATTAGGTCAATGGCTTCAATCCATAATGACAGAAGCTTTTGGGACTGGAAATTTTTTGGTGATGCAAACTACCGGAGGGTCTCAACCAATTGCTCCTTTTATCAATACTTTGGGAATTCCTGTGTTAGCACTTAGGATTGCCAATCCAGATAGTAACATTCACGCTCCCAATGAAAATATCCGATTGGGGAATTTTTATGAGGGAATAAAAATGGCCCTTTCGGTCTTAAGTACTCCTTATAAGACCAAATAGCCGTTTGCCTTAATTGGTTCGCTCTCAATTAACTTACACCTTACGGTAAAAGGTAAGGTAAGTACCCACCATGTTGGTTGGATAACATAAAAAAGAGAGCCGCGATATGCGACTCTCCTTAGTAGCAGAATATACTACAAACTCCGGTCTTGCATCTTTTCGGTTTTGGGAACCTCTTTGAAAAGGGAGGGCTTGATAGCCCCCCCAAACTCAAATTGGAGTTAAAGAGTACATAGGAAACTAATCCCACTTAGGAATGCTTCTTCAGTATATCAACCCTTTTCTAAGATACTTGTACTAATGTGGTTGATATGATTAGGTTATTTATTACTTGTTTTAAGGTTGTTTGAAATATAAAATTAAAAATACTGTATTGGGAAAAGTAGGGCCACTCAAGTTGCCGGAATTTTGATCAGCAACTTTCGTTTGTATCGCTGTAAGTGCCAGTTCGTGGTCTTGTATGGATACGGCAAACTAAGTTGATAGGTTATAATAATCATAGATTCATTTTGATTTACTCTGTATAACTAAAAAGATTTTCATCTTTATTGTTATATATCAAAGGTACGGCGTAAATACAGGTGTATCGGAGTCATTTCGCGTCATTTCGCGTCATTTTGCGTCATTTCGCATCATTCTGCATAGAAATTACCTCCTGGTAGATGAGATTTATTTCTCAGCA
The DNA here is from genome assembly GCA_937926355.1 of uncultured Saprospirales bacterium. GTDB lineage: Bacteria > Bacteroidota > Bacteroidia > Chitinophagales > Saprospiraceae > CALAZP01. Next base: position 12,626 of record CALAZP010000141.1, on the reverse strand, counting down.
TTCAAAAAGGGGGAGTGAAATTAAACTTTCTCTTGAATTCATTCGCCAGTCCTTCATAGCCCAGCTTAAGATATATTTCATATACCTTATTTCGAGATATAATGCCTCTCGGAACTTTAATATCTTCTCTTCGAAGCCACCTTCTGAGGGTACTAACGCTAATATTTAAGGACTCGGCTATTTCATATTTAGTGACTGGTGGTTTTTTCATAATATAAATTTTAAAAAATTAGAGAATGAAACAACCTTGAGTGAGCATTACTCACCTCTACAAGCAATAACCTAAAGTACTCTTTTGACCAAATGTATCTTAGAAAGTCGATAACAATATAAATACCTTTTTTCGTAAAACAAAAAAAAAATTCATTTAATAAACATTTTGTTTTATATTAGCTGTTGTAAAACTTTTTAAAACAAAATGTATAAAAAAGCTGTGCTGCATCTTGATTTAGATGCTTTTTTCGTTTCCGTGGAGCAATTGAGAAACAGTGCGCTCAAAGGCAAACCTGTTATAATAGGTGGTAGTGGTCGAAGTGTTGTAGCTTCTTGTAGTTACGAAGCTAGAGCCTATGGTGTTCACTCTGCAATGCCTGTAAAAATGGCTTTACAACGATGTCCCGATGCCATTGTCATAAGAGGAGACATGGAAGCTTACACCCAATATTCTGGTCTTATCACCGAAATTATAGCTGAAGATGCACCGCTGTATGAAAAAGCCTCTATTGATGAATTCTACCTCGATTTGACGGGAATGGACCAATATTTTGGCTGTTGGCAGTGGTCCGAGATGCTGCGCCAGAAAATCATCAAAGAAAGTGGTCTTCCAATTTCTATGGGTTTGGCGGTCAATAAACTCATCTCTAAAATCAGTACTGGAGAGGCTAAGCCCAACGGTGCTCGTTGTATTGAAGTTGGCACTGAAAAATCCTTTATTGCCCCCATGCCTGTTGGCAAATTGCCCTCAGTGGGGAATGCTACCCAGCGCAAACTACAAATGATGGGGGTAAAAACCATACATACCCTCAGCCTCATTCCGCCAGTCTTACTAGAACGCGAATTTGGAAAAAACGGTACTGAACTTTGGAAAAAGGCCAACGCTATTGACGATCGGCCTGTAGTGCCTTACCACGAAAAACAATCCATGTCTGCCGAGCGAACTTTTCAGGAAGATACCATTGATATCGATTGGATCAAAAGACAGTTAGCAGATATGTGTTTTAGACTCGCTTATGAATTGCGTCAATCGGGTAAACTCACCTCTTGCATAACCGTCAAAATAAGATATACGGATTTCAATACTTTTTCCCGCCAGCAAAAAATAACCTATACCGCGTTGGATTCCGTATTAATCACCCATATTCATCACTTATTCAATCAACTCTATCAACGCAGGCAACTTATAAGATTAATCGGTATTCGATTTAGTGGTCTGGTATACGGCAGTCCCCAGATGAGTTTATTCGATCAAGAAGCAGAAGGCGACAAACTCGTACAGGCGATGGATGGCATTCGAAACCGGTTTGGAATACAAGCTATTACAAGAGCAGATTTATTAGATACCTCCAAAAAAATAAAATCATAAGTCGCTGTGTATCTGAATTGTCATACCTTTTACAGCATGCGCTACGGCACCCTATCTCCTCAGGAATTGGTAGATTGGGCTGCTCAAAATGGCATTACCGCTCTTGCCCTTACTGATATCAATAATACAAGTGGCGCCTTTGAATTTATACGGCGCTGCCAAGCTGTGGATATCCAACCTGTACTCGGTATTGATTTTAGAAATAAGGATGGTGTACAATACTACATTGGCTTAGCGCGTAACCCAGAAGGTTTTAGACAATTAAATGCCTTTTTAACTCAATATGCGGCTCCAGGTCAACAGCTCCCCCCTACTCCACCTTTATTACCTGATTGTTGGATCATCTATCCCTTGGGAAAAAATACTAATCAACTGGCTGATAATGAATTAATAGGAATTCGCCTTCAAGACGTCAATAATTTTTCCCTTCGGAAAATGTCGGTTGAGCATCTTGGCAAACTGGTATTGCTGCATGCCGTATCTTTTGGTTATCCTGAGGATCATCAAACTCATAAACTACTCCGAGCCATCGATCTCAACACCCTAATCACTAAGATAGATGCCACTAATAGCGCTCACTCCAACGAATGGCTCCACCCCCCCGATACTTTACTCAAGGCCTTTGAAGCTTTTCCCGAAATCATCCAACAGACGGAATATGTACTATCCACCTGTCATATAGATATTCCATCGGGCCTACACAACAATAAAAGATATTTTACCGGAGGTGAAGAAAGCGATTTTCGCTTATTGGAAAAACTGACTGACAACGGCAAGAGAAAGCGTTACGGATTAGATAATCCCCTCGCCAACGAACGCATCAAAAAAGAGTTGAGTGTTATTAGACGGCAATCATTCTGTGCCTATTTTCTGATTACTTGGGATATCATCAGATACGCTCAATCCGTAGGGTATCATCATGTAGGAAGAGGAAGTGGTGCCAATTCTATCGTCGCTTTTTGCCTAGGCATTACAGATGTAGATCCACTGGAACTAGACCTATATTTTGAAAGATTCATCAATCCATATAGGAGCAGTCCTCCCGATTTCGATATAGATTTTTCTTGGGATGAACGCGATGATATCACAGATTATATATTCAAACGCTACGGGAGTGAACACACTGCTCTACTCGCTACTTATAATACCTTCAAAGGAAGATCAATCATTAGAGAACTCGGTAAAGTGTATGGGCTGCCCAAACAAGCCATTGATCGTATTGTGGATATGCCCGAAGATATGGGAAGTCACCATGATTTAGCTGCCGAAATTATTCGCCAAGGCAAAAAAATTGAAGGACTGCCCAACTATTTATCCATACACGCAGGAGGGGTATTAATCAGCGAACGCCCTATATACTACTACACCGCCCTTCAATGGATGCCCAAGGGATTTCCCATCACGCATTTTGATATGCACCATGCAGAAGACATGGGGTTTCACAAGTTGGATGTACTCAGTCAACGCGGTCTAGGGCATATTAAAGATAGCATTGCCCTCATTAAGAGAAACTACGATATCGATCTCGATATACACCGTATTGAAGTCATCAAGCAAGATCCTAAGGTGAAGGCTCAACTCCAATCTGGTCAATGTATGGGGTGTTTTTATATTGAATCTCCAGCCATGCGTGGATTATTACACAAGCTCAGATGCGATGATTATATCCAACTCGTAGCGGCGAGTTCCATTATTCGACCTGGCGTATCCAGCTCTGGGATGATGCGCGAATTCATCCAGCGGTTTCATCAACCAGATAGTTTTGAGTATCTACATCCCATATTCGAACAACATTTGGGTGAAACGTACGGTGTTATGGTCTATCAAGAAGATGTGATGAAAATACTCCACCACTTTGCAGGATTAGATTTGGATGAAAGCGATGTATTGCGCCGCATTATGTGCGGCAAAAAAGCCAAAGGCGATACTCCCCAAAGACTTGAAAAAAAGTACTACGACAACTGTCGAGCAAGGGGGTATTCCGACGAGTTGAGTAAAGAAGTATGGCGACAGATCGAGAGTTTTTCTGGCTACTCTTTCTGTAAAGCCCACTCTGCAAGTTTCGCCGTGGAAAGTTTACAGTCCCTATACCTCAAAGCCTACTATCCACTTGAATTTATGGTAGCCGTTATCAATAACTTTGGTGGTTTTTATAGTACCGAATACTATTTCCATGAAGCGCGAATGTGCGGAGCTACTATTCACGCCCCTTGTGTCAACCACAGCAGATATCATACAGATATTGACCAAAAAGATATTTATATCGGTTTTATCCATCTACAAGGTATGGAACGCGCAGTTGGTCATCAGATAGTTCACCAACGATTACAAGGGGGAGCCTTTACTGGCCTTGAAGACTTTATCAATCGGGTCCATATCGGAGCCGAACAACTCGAAATCCTCATTCGGATTGGCGCTTTCAGATTTATCGGTAAAAAAAAATACGAACTCATGTGGGAAAAAAATGCTTTGATGCGCTCCTACTGCTCCACTAATAATACGGGCAATCTCTTTGAGGAGCGAACGGCAAACTGGCAGTTGCCTGTTGATGTATTTGAAGAACATCCTCTAGATCAACACTTTGACGAAATTGAATTGCTGGGATTTCCACTTTGCAGTCCTTTTGAATTAGTGGAACCCAATAGCATCTCTCCCAAAATATTACTCACTTCAGCACACCAACTTCGACAAAAAGCAGGCCAATTGATATATACAACGGGTTATTTTGTCTGCCGCAAAACCATCAGAACCAAGAGTGGTCAACCCATGGAATTCGGAACCTGGATTGATCCAGAAGGTCAGTTTTTTGATACGACTCATTTCAACCTCCGAAATAAGAAAAACAACTTCACCGGTAAGGGGATTTACTTAATTAAAGGGAAGGTGACCCTAGACTTTAATTTTCCTAATATAGAAGTAATTGCTATGAAAAGATTGCCTATGGTCAAAGATGAAAGATTTTAATTTAATTTCCCTTACCTTCGATGCAATGTCTAAACCTATTTAAAAAAACATTATGCAAATTGCCAAACACGCTATTGTTGCACTTCATTATAAACTTCATGAAAAAGATATTAATGGGGAAATGGTGGAAGAGACCTTTGGAGGAGAACCTCTTGTATTTTTATACGGAGCGGGACAAATGATTCCGGCTTTTGAAGAGCAACTATCGGGAATGAAAGTGGGAGATACTTTCTCCTTTGGCATTCCATCAGACGAAGCTTATGGGGCTATCGATCAAGATGCTATTATATCACTACCCATTAATATTTTTGAAGTCAATGGCCAGCCCGATACAGAAATCCTGCAAGTAGGAAATACTGTACCTATGAGCGATGATGAAGGAAACCAAATGACGGGAACTATTCTTGAGATCAAAGAGCAAGAGGTAGTTATGGACTTCAATCACCCCATGGCAGGGATTGACCTTTATTTCACAGGACTAATAGAAAGTGTAAGAGAAGCTACTCCAGCTGAATTGGAACAAGCACTTATACCCTAAAGGATTTATTCCAAATTCCTTCGCAGCTTCTAGTCGCATCTAAAATCATCTGACTGTTAATAAGAGGGTCCTTGGTTCGAGCCTAGCAGGGGGAGCGACTTATAATGATAAAACCGTTATATTATTATAGTGTAGCGGTTTTTATATTTGATACAATAATGACAAGAAATCGTCTTTTAAAAAAACAGAATCCGATGAAAAAATCAATTTTACTATTTGCTTTCTTATTAACGATTCTTAATAGTTGTGAAAGAGAGGATAATAAAAATCCGGAGGAATGTTACTCAAATACTAATGCACAGACTTTAGTTCATGACGGTCTCAACAGAGAGTATGTTTTGTATATACCTGATTCATATGATGGAACATCTGCTGTACCTCTAATGCTGAATTTTCATGGGTTTAGTCAAAGTGTAAGTGATTACATGATTGAAGCGGATATGCGCCCATTGGCAGAATCAGACACCCTTATTATAGTCTATCCGCAAGGAAGCTGTTTGGATGGTTTATCTCAATGGAATCCCTGTCCAATTGGAGGAGATAATAAAAGTGATGCTGATGATTTTGGTTTTGTTGAAGTCCTTATTGTGGAGATTTCATCTCAGTATAATGTAGATATGGAGAGAATTTATGCCGTTGGATATTCAAATGGTGGTATGATGGCATATGGGCTTACGAATTATAAAAGTGATTTAATTGCTGCAGTAGCATCTGTTTCTGGCGCAATGCTCGATTGTATAGGGAATACAAGTCACCCTATGCCGGTATTACATCTACACGGAACTGATGATTATATTCTACCCTATAATGGAGGTAAAGGTGTTAACTCTGTACAAAACACCTTAGATCATTGGATTGATTTTAATAATACAACGACAAATCCAATTATAAGCACTGAGGATAGTGGAGGTATGGTAATTGAACATTATGTCTATAACCAAGGAGATAACTCAGTTTCTGTGGAACATTATAAATACATTGGAGGTAAACATGTTTGGGATATCGGAACTTTTCAGGGTCAGAATACGTCTGAATTGATTTGGAATTTTGTGTCACGATATGACATAAATGGGAAGAGATAAGTTTACTCTTAATTAAAAATTATTGTTAAACCTAATCCACTATTGGACTTACTTGTGCTGCATCTTTGAACAATAGGGGGAGCAGAAAATTAGAAAAGCAGCCGTTAGGTTGCTTTTTTTGTTTTCTCATCTTTTAGGCGAGAAGTTTACCCCGAACTTGTTTCGGGGAGCCCAAGAGGAGGAGCAACTTTTAATGAAAAAATCCGCTTTACTTTTGTAGCAGTTTTTAGGGAAGATTACACATCAGACTAAAATTTATAGATGATTGTCCCAAAACTTTCTATAGTTTAATAATACTTTCTAGCTTTCTTTTAAGATATGTATGGTTTATTTTATTATATTGAAAGTAAAAATAAATCAATCGGATATGAAAAAAATTTTAATGTTAATTATTGTTTTGTACACTACAACAGCATTTTCACAAAACATTGTTAATGTACAGTACAGACATGTTCCTTCTGAAAATGTAGCTGAATTTGAGTCTTTAGAAACACAACATTGGTCAAAAGTCAAAAGAAAGGCTATTGAAAATGGTGATCTTTTGGCGGCTGCTTTTTTTAGAATTTTTGGAAGGACAGATGATCAAACAAAACCAACACATGCTTTTGTCTTGGTGTTCAAAAATTTTGAGCAATTTGAAAATCAAATGAAGATTTGGAGCTCTGCTGAACAAGTTTTAGGCTTTGATCCTTTATTAGCAAGTACGGTAGGCTTGTCAAAAACGCTCTACAATGACACCTATAAATCAATTGCAGAGCTGCCAATGGGAGAATTTAAGTATGCTGTTTGGAACCTAGCCAAGCCAGCAGATTTTAACGGTTTTGTTAATGAAAATATTAATCTTTGGATGCCTTATTTTAAAAAGAATTTAGGTAAAGAAGGATCTAGAACAGGATGGGGTATCTTAGCGAGATTACATCCAAAAGGTATTGATGAATCAACCATAATCACATATGATCACTTCAAAGATTTGTCAAGTGCTCTGAAAGCATTATCTCCAATGGATTATGTATCAAACAAAGAGATAAACGAAATTTTATCAAAATCTGAAATGAGTAAATATGACCCTGATGGATTTCGATACCAAAATATTTGGGAGCTGATAGAAATTTTGGGAAACCCTCAATAAATATTTCTGTTTTCTTAAAAGCTAGTTAAAAATAAAACCGTTATACTTCTAAAGTATAGCGGTTTTGTTATTGGACTCTATTCCAAAGTTTATTGCCGCCAGACTGTTTAAGCATCATATTGTTTGGGTCTACCAAGTAGTTACCATTGTTCATCCATGGGCCGGCTGGTAGATCACTGGTAAAGAGCGCTTTGTTATCGGTCTTCCAATATCCTTTTAGCTGCTGACCAGGAGTAGTGTCGGTTACTCCTCCATTTCCCCCGGCCGACTTCGAGCTAAATTGTAAGATCCCATCTCCGAACAAGGACAATGTTTCTTCAATCACATATGAGAAACCGGTAATTGGATCAGAAAAAGATTCTGTTCTCATCCAAACACCTATCAATTGTGAATCTAATCCTACTTGATTAGAAAATTGTTTTTTGGCTTCAAAGCCTTCTTGGTAGAAATTAATTGTTGTTCCATATCTATCGTTCAATCCAAAATTAAAGTTCAAACCGGAATCATTGAATTCAATTAAAAACTTGAACTCTTGTGCTGTGAACTTATCCCATGCCGAACCTATTAATTGGCTTGATTCGTTTAGGTCACCCATCAAAATATATGTAGAACCATCACTACCTAAAATCATTCCATAAAACCGATTCTCTGTCTCATCATTGTGAAGACTCCCCGGTTCTAACCTCAACGTAGAGGATAGTCCATTAATGTTTCCTGAATAAACTCTTTCCGTGAATTCTTGTCCAAATAATCCTTGGCTAATAAATAAAACAGCCAACAAGCTTACTGTTCTCATGATGAATGAATTAGATCTAAAATTTAATCAAATTAATTCAAAAATAGATTTAGTTATGCTGCAACTTTGAATAATAGGGGGAGCAAGCCTAACCGCTATACTACATAATGCCTAACAAATAATCAAAGCCCTTCACTAACGTGAGGGGTTTTTTCTTCTTGCACACTATTTGCACACAAGTCCTATCAAAGAATAATAACCATTAGGATTATTTACAAAATCTCAATAGCTACAGCAATGTAAATGTTTTGTTGGAGAAATGAAAATAGGAAAGTTACATGTGCCGCTTGTCCCTTAGCCTTGGGGGCATGGGACAGCGGCACACCCATAAGAGCTTTTAACATCTATCACACTACAAACTTCCCCCAAACAACTCCCCTTAAAACCACAACACTGGAAACTAATTCTAAGGCAATGATAGCAATGGATTAGAAGAATTTTTTTCTAGGCATTGGTGTAAAAGAAAAGCATTTATCAATGGATAACTGATTGCTTATTTTCAGAAAATATACTGTTTTTAATAAATTCTGTTTCTTCTGTTGAGAACGGTTCCCCATTTTGATAAAATATATCGTGATGCCATCTCATTGGTGGACTTGTATATGTTGAATCCAAACTTTTCCATGGATATATAGTGTTAGTTTTACCAGAAACTAAACCCCAATTATAAGCCCCAATTTTATTATCACCAAAAATCGGTAATACATTCTGAAATTTATTCTCATATTCACGTGCAATATACTCTGTGCACAAAAGAGGTCTCCTATAATTTTTAAGCTGTTTAACCCTCATTAAAACCTCGTTTTTTGATCCATATGAATGAAAAGAAATGATATCTGAGCTATTTAGAATAAATCGATTTAGCTCAGATAAATTATTTATGTTATCCCATTTAATATCCCATTCATAAATACCGATTGTAAGAGGTTGAGATGGGTTTACTTCCCTAGCCCATTTTACGGTTTTTTTTTATAAAGACAGAGTGTGCTTTTGTTTTATTTCTTTCGGGTCAATTTGATTTAAATTGTATTTTGAATAATTGCTGTCATTAATTTCTATACCAATCTTTTTGTACAATTCAATTGCTCTTTCCTTAGAAATATTATGTGAAGCTATCCCTTTCTGACCAGGTTCATTATAAAGATCCCACCCTAGGATTCTATCATCATTTGCAAATTTTCCAATTACTCCTTTTACATAAGACTCGAGTTTGTAATGACTTAAAGAATCATATAAAATTTTTGCTCCAGGAGATTGAACCCATCCTGAATTATGAACATTTGGTATTGGTTCAGGTTGTTTTCCTAGCTTAGGTAATGGATACCAAACGTCATCAAAAAAAACAAACAATATTTTTATTCCATTTTTATGAGAAATTTCTAAAAATTTATCAATGCGACTCATAAATCCAATTGAATCTTGTTGCCAGAGCAAATCATGAAGAAATACTCTATGGGTATTCATTCCAATACTTGCGGAAAGTCCTAACTCTTTATCAATCAGCTCGGGATCAAAAGTTTCTTCCTGCCAAAACTCAAGTTGATTTATGGCCGAACTGGAAATAAAATTCGTCCCCACAAGCCAAGGCTGTTTATCAAACCACTCCCAAGCTTTTTCTTCAGTCCATCTTTCATGCTGAATTTGAGTTTTTTGAATATTACTACACGATTTTAAAATAATTAATCCTGAAATCAACAAAAGGTATTTCTTTATTTTGTGAAAATTTTTCATTTATGTACTCTTAGATTTTTTTATGATAAATTAAATTGAATCAATAGTTAAGTCTTTCAGAGTAAGGGATTTATTAACAAGTTTATCATTGATAAAAACCATAAAACCTTTGCCTATTTTATATTTTTCACCATACTTGTCCCAAACAACTCTGATTTCTCGACCATTAGAAACCACTCTATCAAGACAAAACCAATCCCAACTCTCTGGAACCAAAGGGTTAATTTTAATACTACCATCTAGCTGTGGCTTCAGTCCAAGCAGATCTGATATGACCAAATCACAAAATCCTGAATGATTGTAGTCTTTTCCTCTTTCAACATCTCCTTTTTCTTTACTCCAAAATCCATTCTCCCATTTTTTTAATCTAGATCTAGAAATCCAGTCCCCTGTAAAAGGGTTAAGATTTTCATCAATCCAATGCAGAGTTTGACCCTTCTCATTAGTTCTCTTATGACTTTTAGCATATTGTAATAATAGTTCGTAATAGTCTTTTTTGGAAACCATTTGGTGATTCGTGTAGTTATTGATGTGGTTTGCCAAAGCTTTAAGGGTTTGTGTGGTTGCGAAAGGCCAAGAAGGTCCATTCCATTGGCACTCATGACCTTCATAGCTAATCTGAAAATAAGGGTGAGAACGCTCTGTTACAGTCAACCCTACAGGGGCAGCAAAACCAAGAGTGTCTTTTACTTTTTGCCAAGCAATGGCATACTCCATTTTATCATCAGGTAAATTAAAATACCATGGTACGTAACCAATGAGTTCTCATACATTCAATGGCGTGTGTCCCTTGTTAAAATCTTTTGGCAATACGGTAAAAAAGTTAAGTTTTTTGTTCCAAAGTCGATCTTGAACACTTTGTTTGATATTTTCTGCCTTTTCTAAAAAGGAAGAAGAAATTAATGGTTTATTAAGTATTTGAGCAAATTTAGCAATTGCTATTGCATCTCCATACATATAGCTATTTATAGTAGGTCTAGTGGCAGCAACAGTAAATGTATCGATGCCATTATTGAGTATTCTCCCACTCACGGTGTGTTCCATGCCGTCATTAGTATCATACTGCCAGAAAAGAGAATTGTTTTTATTCCATCTATCAAGTTCCCATTTTTCGTAATTTTTTAAAAGAAGTGGCAACTGATCATTAATTAAAGAATCATTACGATGAACACTTTGAAATGCAAGTGAAGCATCTGCAACCCAAAAACTATATTGCCTGATTCCATCACCTGATTTATTCAACCAGAAATTGATATAATCGGAAATGTATTTTGGGTTTCTTAACCATCTTCCTTCATAGATGTGATGGCCAGCAGGACAATTAATTGTATTGTGTTTCATAGACCAAAATACATTTGGAAGAAACTCCGTAATTACAAAACCGTCTTCTGTGTTTTTAATGTGTTTTCGGTACGTCCACCACCTAAAATAATAGGTTTCTTCAATATCTTTGTTAGGTATCTCAATTAAAGGAACATTATCTAGTAAAAAAGTTTTAACATCAGCATTAGTAATAAACTGTTGATACAATTCAACATCATTTTTATTAAAATTGTCAATGTATTGACCAACAATATTCTTATCAATTAATTTTAATTTGGTTTTTTTATCACAATAAACAAATAGAAATAAAAAAAGGATTAATAGAAGTTTTCCATTCTTCATTTCATTTTTAATTTTTTAAGATTAATATTTTCTTAAAGATAGAAGAATTGTTGTAATAGATAAACCCTCCGCTGGGAAGGGTTAAGAAAAAATTTATTGTTTTCTTCTCAAGATTTCTAATTCATAATCTCTAACGTCTTCTGCTGCACCCCTTTCTTTAATTAGTTGCATAAACTTACTAGACTTTTCAAGTTTGTCGTAAAGCATTAAATGATCATTACTATCCTTTCCAGTTACTGCAACCCAGTGTGATGCTCCATTTGGTCTTCCTATGTCATAGGTTCCAAAGCCTACCACTCTTCCTTCAAAATCTTTTTTGAATGTTTTCACAATATTATCATGACCTTTTTTAAACTGATTTTGATCTTGAGCCTTAATATCCCAAATATGAACTGCTGGATTTTTTTCAGTATCTCCTTCTTGCCAGCTTAATATTCTTCCAGAATAACTTGTCCCCCATTCTTCTATGTAATTGTTCATTTTAGCCCAAAAAGCTTCATTTTTATCTAGACTTATTGAACCTTCAGCAACAAGTTCTATTCCCAAAGTACTCATAAAAACAAGTCTATGTGTCATACCATTAGTTCGTCCATTCCAAAATCTTTCTAATACGACTCCTCCTTGATTCATTTTTACATCTTCAAATACCTTATCAAAAGCTTCAGCAATATCATTTTGGGTATGAGGCTTAACTTTGACCTCTATTGCGGTAAAAGCCATTGTTTGAGCTGATAAAGTAATTCTAGAAATTAATGTTAGTAATAAAATTAGTTTTTTCATTTTAATTGATTTATGTGGATATAACGGTTTGAATTGTGCCACCCATTTCGGTTTTACAGTGCCACCCGTTTCGGATTGAATTGTGCCACTTTTAGTACAAAATAGTTATTGTATAACGGTTCGTTTTGTGCCACTTTGAAAAGTCGAGTAAAAATTACCTTATCGCCTAAAAAGCGATATGGCTAGAAAGTTAGACTCGATGGATTTAAAGCAAATAATAACACTCCATTTAGATGGAATTAGCAATCGGAAAATTGCAAGCACCCTTGGAATATCAAGAAATACAGTCAATCATTATCTCAAACTGTTTAGTGCTGGCAAATATGACTTAAAGGAATTATTATCCTTTGATAATAGCC
>CALAZP010000140.1 GCA_937926355.1 uncultured Saprospirales bacterium | reverse complement strand
TAGGGCAGGGGTTTTTCCAAATTGTGATTTTAATAACCAATAAAAAGTAATTAAGGACAATACTACAATTTGAAAATTAGCCATGAGGATCATTTCTGGCTTTTCAAATAAAATCATCCCTATCGAAGCAAACAAAGACCAATTGTATGCACCAAATCCAGGTACTAATTTTTGGTAGTCCGCTAGTAAAAATGAAAGATTAGCATACACAGTCATCCCATCATACCCAGTGGGGACTGGCCTTAATTGCTCCATAAAGTTAAATGCTAAAATGGTTATAATACCAAAAATCAATAAATGACCCCAAATGGAAAAGTCGGTAATCTTTGAGGGTTGAAAAGAAATTGCATTTAATATTTTTTTACGAAAAGCTACACCTAGGATTACAATAAATCCCGAGTATAGCCACAAACTAAGGGAATTAAGTACATTAAATTTCCCCAATAGGAATAAAACCAACGTTATCACCATTATTCCTTTGCCTGTTTGAAGCATTATTGTTTTTATAAAAGGTTGGTGGACGGACTCATTACCTACCTCCACAATTGCTCCAGTGAGCCAACAGATGAAAACTATCCAAAGTGTTCCACCTAAAACAGAGATAGTTAAACGGGTGTAAAATAAAAAATCTGCATTTTCTAAATATCCGATCTCTTTTAGCAGAAAGTATTGTGGAACATAAAGACCAGCAAAAAAGGTCAACACCATTGGAAATAAGACTGGCAAATTGAAATTTTGTAATTTTGATTGCAGTATTTTATTTACCGCTACAGGAATGGCATAGACCAAAAATAAAATTAAAAATATTTGAAATCTAGGTGGACTTTCTGCAATTTGTAGGTATTCAGGATGGGTATAGATGTAAAACGCTAATACAAGTAAACCAAATAGAATAGAAAAGATAATTTTTAAATAATTATCAATAAGTATATGTTGGGCTTGTTTCAAAATAAGACTTAAATTAGTTGTAGTGATAAAAGTACGAAAATGCAATTAAAATTACTGACCAAGGGTATTTTATCTTTTTTTTGGGGGATAGTAGTTTTAGTTCTTTATTTTCAAGCTCATGAATCCTTTTTTTACGCGATTTTAGGGGGAAGGCATATTGGATTTGTCTTGATTTCGTTAGGTATTTTTTTTGTTTTAGTTAAGGCGATTATTGACCAAAAAAAATGGTCATCTTTATTTTCATCTGTTTTAGGGATCTTGATATATATATTCATTATCCTTTTATTGGTTCAAATATTTCTTGTTAGAGCTTTTGAAATTCCTCGTCCTATTAATTGGAGTAAGATTTTACTTTTAGACCTCTCTCATTTTGTTGGTTTAGCTTTATTAGTATCTGGAACCATTTTGAATGGAAATTTATGTATTCCGCTATTGAAAATTGATTCTGAAAGTAATATCTATAAACCCACCATTTTTGGATTGGGTATTCTTGTAATTTCTGCCATTAATTTTGGGTTAGGCTATTTTAATCTGCTTCGCATTCCCTTTACCTGGATTTCATTGGCTTGGCCAATCTTTCTAGCGCCACGTAAATCTTGGAAAATACTCAAGGGATTTTGGTGGAATCGAATCAAGGGAATTGATGAGGTGAAATGGACCGGGTGGTTAGCTATATGGGTGATAGGTCTCTTTACTGCATTGAATCTTTTAGAGGGTATAAGACCTGTACCAAAGGGCTATGATGCTTTGTCTCAATACTATAATTTAATTCAAATTATGGGCAATACAGACCAGTTAGTCAATGGTTTTGGTGCTTATAATTGGTTATTATTCGTTGGTCTGGGTAAATTTGCTTTTGAATGGGATTCTCTTTCTTTTGTATGGTCTAATAGTATGGTTTTTATGAGTTCCATAGCTTTGTATTTTTTAGCCAAAAATCGAGTATCCAAGAATTCAGCATTAATTTTAGCTGCCTTTTTTATAGCTACCCCTCTTATTAACGTGGTGCCTGGTTTACAACAGAAAGTAGAAGGTGGAATTTTGTTTTTTTCCATCATTGGAATACATACATTGTGGGTCGTATTGGAGGATCGTCCTAGTATCGAAAAGTATTCGCTCTGGTTAGGTGTTATATGTGGGTATCTTTTTGGTATTAAGTATTCTACACTAATACTAATATGGTCTTTTATTGTAGTGATAGCTTGGTATTTTGGTAATTTTTGGACGTTATTAGCATCTGTTGGGTTCATTATGGCTGGAGTTATATTTTTAAATTTGGATGCTTTCTCAAATATAAACCTGGAACATTTAAATCGCGATCGTTCGATATACTGGTTGATTGGTATTTCAAGTGCAAGTCTTGTAGCAGCGATATTTGATCCACTGATACAATGGAAAAAAATGATTGTCAGTCTCATTTTGTTAGTTGGGGGTAGTTTGCTCACATTTGCTCCTTGGATGATAAAGCATTATTTGGAAACTTCTTCCTATGAAGTTTCTGATTTACTCAATGGTCAAAGACAGGAATTATTATTTGATTTTGAAGCGCTAAAAACCCAAATTCAAAATGAAAAAAATAATAACTAGTGTTGTTTTGTTTTTGTCTCTGGGAGTTTGGGTATATGGGAATACCTCTCTACGAGAAGAATTACAGCGTTATATGGGGTATGAAAATTTACCCATGCGTTATCTTACTATAGTTTATGATGTATTAATGGGAAATAACATCACTATTGATTCCTATGATGTGGGTTTTCTCTATTTTACGATTTTACCGATGTTATTTGTTTTTTATCGCCCCAAAAGTATATGGTGGTTATTTCCCCTAGCATTCTTATACCTATATTTTGTTATTCCATATGGATACGCAGCTAATAAAAATCTTCCGTTAGAAGAGGCCCTTCTTCCAAGGGAAGCGCTTTGGGGGATTACTTTATGGAAGAATTCCATTGGAAAATGGCATCAATGGATACTTGAAAATTTAATGGTAATAAGAGGTTGGACTTATCTTTTTTTAGTGTCCATATTTGCAGGATTACTTAGGTTGATTCTTACTAATAAAAGTTGGTTAAATGCTTCAGTAGCCTTATTGGTTTCTATTCTTTTTTTCTGGGTTATTCTTTCATCCGGTGTACCTTGGTATGGGATTATGTTAATTCCAGCTGGATTGTTGACAGTAGGTATGGCTTGGGAGAATTGTGCAAATCGAATTGAATTTCCAACTTCCTTTAAATGGATTTTGGGAATGTTGGTTAGTCTTCAGATGCTAATTTGGTTGACCTTTAGACTCTCAGGATACTATGCTACTTCCCAATTAAAAGGCTATATGGCAGAAGCTGCATCAGTCCAATATCAAGCAGGTTATGTCGATAAAAAGACTTACCAAGAAATTTTGACTAAAGTCCCAGCTGACCTTTTGGATTTCATAAATAAAGATCCAGGTCATTTAGTCTATCGCAATGGAACCAACCTTCAGTATTTCATAGACAATAATAAAAAAAGGGTGTTTGAGGATAATCAATTGGGGAATTTTGAAATCCTAAATTCTTTGTTTTCCGACAAACAGGAAATAGCCAGGGCCATGGAATTGTCAGGTATAAAATTTCTCATTATAGATTTGAATATGGCAAATATTGATAAAACACCTGAAAAGAGTTTATTCAAAAAATATGAGAAGCTAATTAGATTTTTGTACCAAAATGCTAAGTTACAATTACTATATACGGATAGAATTGTGCAAAATAGTGAAACTGGTAAAAGGGAACAACGGGTTTTTGATAATGGTCAAACTATTGTCCAACCAGGGAGTTTAGCAATATATATGATCATATAGTATGGTGAAAGAGTCTTCCAAAACGAATAAAACGGAGAATATATATATAGTAGTACCTGCCAAAAATGAAGGTTTACGTGTTGCTAAAGTGGTACAATCTATTTTAGCAGAAGGATATTCTAATGTAATTGTGGTAGATGACGGAAGTGAGGACGACACTTCTGAGCATGCCAAAAGCGCAGGAGCTAAGGTTATTAGACATTTGGTGAATCTGGGTGCTGGTGCAGCTACTCAAACTGGAATCGAGTATGCGCTTACTAAAGGAGCTGATACGATAGTTACCATGGATGGTGATTCTCAGCATTTTGCAAGTGATATCCCGAAATTGGTGGCTCACCTAAATAATCAAAATTTAGATTTAGTTATAGGTTCTAGATTTTTAGATGCTGTCAACCAGATACCAGTTGATAGAATTATTGTTAATAAATTAGCAAATATATTTTCAGGAATAATAACTGGCCTTTTTGTTACAGATAGTCAGTCTGGTATGAAAGCCTTTCATTCCAATTTGGCTGCTAAAATGCATTTCACCTTTGATGGGTATGAATTTTGTACTGAAATTCTTAAAATTACGCACCAGGAAAAAGCCAGGTTTGGAGAGGTACCCATACAAGTAAAATACGCGGAGGAATTACAAGGTAAAGGGCAGAGTTGGAAAAATATTGGAAAAATGGTGTTTAGACTTTTAAAATACTTTTATTAATCCTTTGTTATGAAATATATGAGATTACTGTGGTGGTCATTTTTTCTATTAAGTTGTTCGAATTCTAACCAAATTGATTTGAATAAATGGACTGCCTACCAATTGACTCCTTTAGACAAACAAGGGTGGCATGTTGCAGAACGTTATGATGATCAGGGAAAACTATTGGAAAAGGGATACTTATTTGAAGGTAAAAAAATGGGAGCTTGGATAGAGTATAATGAAAAATTCCTGTTTCCCCAGAAAATCAGCCATTTCATTAACGATAATTTTTACGGTCCATACACTGAATTCAATTTACAAGGCCAGGTAAGTCTAATGGCTAATTATAAAGACAATCTTTTAGATGGTCCTTGGACTTCATTTAGAATTAGCAGGCCTACAGTTGAAGCCTTTTATAAAAACGGCAAATTAGAGGGGGTTTATAAAGAATATGATTACAAGAATGGAAAATTGCAAAAGGAAATTTACTATGTGAATGGATTAGAAGATGGTCCTTATAGGTTTTACAATCCTGATGGCGTAATTACCATGGAGTATCAATACAAAAAGGGGGAGCGGATTAGTGGTGGAATAGTAGACTAAAGAAATTCAAGGTATTCTCTTGGAGTGGTTCCAGTTACTTCTTTGAAAACCTTATAGAAAGTAGATTTATTTTTAAATCCACATTGAAGAGCTAATCCAAATAAGGTTAAGTGGGTTAGTTTCTCCTTACTTAAAATTCTTTTGTAATGCCCTACTCGATACTCGTTGATAAATTGGAGAAAATTCTTTTGGGCAATTTTATTTATTACTTGAGAGAGATATTTGGTGTTGGTTTTCAAAATTTTTGCCACCTCGCTAATGGTGATATCAGCCTTTAAGTATAATTGCTCTGTTTCTACCGTTTCTCTTAAGGCAAAATAAATTTCTAACTCCTTATTTCCTTTTAAGCTACTGGTGAAGTATTTATTATCTAAACTTGGAATAAGGGAACTGTATTGATTGATATCATGCGTAGCGTCTCGCTCGAATGAAATAAAGTTGCATAATGTGCTATTAGTATCAAAAATTGGGTAAATAACTAACTCGCATAAATAGGGTTTCCCACATTTTTTATAATTCGTAATAGCTGTTTTAACAGGAATTTGATCAGATAGGGCTTTACTGATTTCAAGTAATTTCGATTTTTCTGTACTTATTCCTTGGAGGAATTTCGGTGTTTTTCCTAAGGCTTCTCCATATGAGTAACCTGTTAACGCCTGAAAGTTTTGATTGACCCAAAGGATCCGTTTTGAGGCATCAGTAAGAATAATAGTAATCTGATCAGAGGACATATTAGCGTGTCATTACACATCTAATATAACAAAATTTGAAACATTATTTTTTTAATCCTTCAAATAACCATTCTGCTAAATATTGTCTGTTTTTTTCTAATACTATTCGCTGCTGGTCTGTGGGGTTCTTGAGATTGGCTAATTCAACGTAAACAGTAGCTGGGAGGGTTTTGCGAAGCATGTATAAATCCCTAGGAGTAATAGATCCATGGTATTCACCATTACTTCGATATTTTTTATATTTATCTTCCATTACTTGATGTAACTGTTGAGCCAATCCATAGCTCTCGGTATTTTGTTTTTGGTAGTAAAAAAACAAATCTGTGCGCTGCCTTTTGCTTCTCGAATCTACATGAATAATAACTGCCTGTTGATTACTATATCCTTTATTTTTATTTTCCTTGTATAGTTTATTCACAATTTCAGCTCTTTGCTCTAGTCTCTCCAGTTGATCAAGCGGTATAGTTTTATCTCCCCATACTACTTCGTCATTATCACAGCTCAAGAATGCACCAGAGCGAATGCCATCGTCCTTGTCTCTGATAATCATATAAGCGATAGCTCCATGTTCTATAAGAAGTCTTGTAAGACGGAGAGCGACATCATAGGCGTATTCATCTTCACATAGTTCATTTCCTATTCTAGTACTCATAGCTCCTGGATCTGGCCCGCCATGTCCACTAATGATATAGAATATTTTTCCACTGAGTATGGAGCTTTTTAATGGAGTAAATTCTTTTTCCTTTCCAAAAATTGGATACGTCCTTGGTGTTGATGAGGTTTTTTTCAATTCTTCTGATAATTGGGGATTGAATTGATTTTCCTTTTCCTTACAATTTAATAAGTGGTAAGGAACCCAGAGTTCTTTATCATTTTTATAGCTGGTTTTTTTTAGGTCCTGAGATTCCATGCTTTCGTTATACCGTTGAATAGCCAAAGCAGTATCCCAATTATCTATTCCCACGCTACTCCTAATGGTTTGGCCATTAAATTGATACAATTCAATGGGTAAAACGTAGGTTTTGCCTTCAAGCAAACTTGCTTCTTTGGAAAGGCTATTTAGTTCGAAAAATTTCTCGAAATTGCACCAGTTTTCTGAAAGTTGATACCTTCTCAACATTCCATAGATTCCATCTCCTTTTTCAGCTTTTGCGGCTAGGAAGGTGTTAAAAGAAGTGGATGCTTGCAATGGAAGTATATGGGCAGTTAGGAACAATAAGAAACTAAAAGTCCGCATTGCATAAAATTTATGCGGCAAATATAGCATACCTAAAAATATTCATCAAACTGAATAGGATGTACAAAGAAATTTGGGCTTTGATTAAAAAGGATTTGCAATTGGAGTGGCGTTCGGGACAAGCATGGTCTAGTAGTATTTTATATGTTTTTACAACTGCATTTGTTGTTTACATCACCTTTATTAACATACCTGCCAATCTTTGGAACCCATTATTTTGGATTATTATTTTGTTTACTGCAGTCAATTCAGTATCGGGGAGCTTCAGCTCAGAAAACGGTAGTTTACGCTTGTATTACTACACTTTGATGGACCCTGTAAAGTTGATGGTAAGCAAGACAATTTATAACGTATTGGTGGTGACTTTTTTGTCGTTTTTGTGTTTTGCTGGATTTGCGTTTATAACCGGTAACCCAGTAAGGCATTTAGGAAATTTTTTATTGGTTTTATTGGCAGCCGGAGTAGGTCTTTCCATAACATTAACTTTTACCGCTGCGATTGCAGCAGGTGTAAAAAGAAAAACTTCTCTACTTACCATTCTCAGTTTTCCGCTTCTCATTCCAACAATTTTGGTGGTCTTAAAACTCTCAGCCGATGCAATTGGTTTGATAAATGACAGCACAAACAACCAAGATTTAATTACGCTGTTTGCCTTAGATATATTACTATTGGGGTTGGGGATTTTGCTGTTCCCATTTTTATGGAAAGACTAATTAGATGAATATAAAAAAACATTGGTGGAAGCTTCTTGGAGTGGTTATAGTGGGCTACACTTTGGTGGCTGGATTGATTGTTCCTCTCAAACCTGGAGTTATAGGTGTAAGCCATAAAAATGCAAATGCTGGAGATTCTTTGAGAATGGAAGTAGTAGGCTACAATACTCATTTTGAAAAGGGTAAGGAGGACTTAAAACTTTGGTTAAAGGGAGATACTACTTTTTTTATTAAGGGACAGGATGTTGCGATATTTGACGACAACACCTTAGAGGTTACGTTTGTGATTCCGGCTATGCTGCCATTCGATCAATCAGTAGTAGAATTATCCTTATTAATTCAAAATGGTATAGATGGGCCTTTCATTCTTCCAAGTGCTATTTTTGTTACACATAGCCCCGATAGCGTTAGGGTCCATACTGATGAATGGGTAGAAAAAATAGATTTAGAAATTGGATCCTCCGTGATGGCATTTCCCTTTAGAAATATACTTAAAGAGACCATTCGTAATACTTATTTTCACGTTCCACTGTGGTTTACCATGATCTTTATTTTACTAGGTTCTGTTTTTAATGCGATAAAATATTTACGCACAGGAATAACTATTTATGATGAAAAGTCTTCTGCTTACGCCACTATTGGATTGCTATTTGGAATATTGGGACTTTTGACCGGAGCAGTTTGGGCAAAAAATACTTGGGGAGCCTATTGGAGTTTTGACATCAAACAAAATATGACAGCTATTGCTTTATTGATTTATTTCGCTTATTTCGTCCTCAGAGGTAGTTTGGAGGAAAGTGCACAAAAAGGAAAGGTCAGTGCAGTCTACAATATTTTTGCTTTCGCTACTTTAATTCCTCTCCTATATATTATACCTAGGTTAACAGATAGTTTGCATCCTGGATCTGGAGGTAATCCAGCTTTCGGAGGTGAGGATCTGGATAATACCATGAGAATGGTGTTTTACCCTGCAATAATTGGTTGGACATTATTAGCTTATTGGATGGGAAACTTATTGTATAGATGGCAAACTGTTAAAAACAAAATATTGTTTCAATAACTAATTATTTGGATTAAATTTCTCTCCTAAATTTTGAATAGATGAATCTTATATTGCCTTTACTGGCGGTTTCAAAAAATGCAGATTTTCTAAATTCTATAGGTAAGATTTACGTTGTTGTAATCGTTATTATGGTTCTATTCGCTGGTATCATAACCTTTCTATTTAGACTAGACCAAAAAATAACCCAATTAGAGAATCAAATTAAAAACGATGAGTGAGCAGATAACAAGTTTTTACGACAGTGTTCAAATGTATTTTGACGAAGCTGCTAAATACACTGGTATTCCTGAGGGGTTGTTAAACCAAATCAAAGTTTGTAATGCGGTTTATAAAATTTATTTCCCAGTCAAGATTAAAGATGAAGTCCGCGTTATAGAAGCCTATAGGGTTCAACATTCACACCATAGGACCCCTACTAAAGGTGGAATACGCTATTCCATGCATGTCAATCAGGAGGAAGTTATGGCTTTGGCGACTTTAATGTCATACAAATGTGCCATTGTAGATGTCCCCTATGGAGGAGCTAAGGGAGGGGTTAAAATCAATCCGTGGGATTACTCTGAAGAAGAATTAGAAAAAATTACCAGGAGATACACAGCGGAATTAATCAAAAGAAACTTTATAGGGGCTTCTATTGATGTTCCGGCTCCAGATTACGGAACTGGGGCGAGGGAAATGGCTTGGATTTACGATACTTATCGCACGTTTAAAGGTGATGAAATTGATGCAGCTGGTTGTGTTACGGGCAAACCAATTAATCAGAATGGAATACGTGGAAGGACAGAAGCAACAGGAAGAGGGGTTTTTTATGGCATTAGAGAGCAGTGTAGTATAGAAGATGATATGAAAAAAGTAGGATTAACTCCTGGTATTGAAGGGAAAACCATAATTATACAAGGACTCGGAAATGTGGGGTCTTATTCTGGGATGATTGCTCAGGATGAAGGAGGGGCTATCATCGTAGGAATAGGGGAAGCAGAAGGTTCCATTTACAACCCCAATGGTATAGATATTCACGCTTTAATAGAACATCGGAATACTCATGGTACTATACTGACTTTTCCAGGGGTTCAAATTATTGCTAAAGAAAATCGAGAGGATATCCTCGAAATGGAATGTGATATCTTAATTCCTGCAGCACTTGAGAGCGTTATAACTTTGGAAAATTGCCATCGAATTCAAGCAAAAATAATTGCGGAAGCTGCTAATGGGCCTGTTTCTGCTCCAGCAGAAAAGGAACTTCTTAAAAAAGGGAAAATCATTATTCCAGACTTATATCTCAATGCGGGTGGGGTCACTGTTTCTTATTTTGAATGGTTGAAAAATCTTTCTCATATGAGATTTGGAAGAATGGAAAAGCGATTCAATCAGAATATCAATCAAGGTATGATAAGTATGATTGAACAGGCAACTGGTAAAATTATTTCGGATAGGGATAAAAAAATGTTAGCTAGAGGGGCTGATGAAATTGATTTGGTTCGTTCTGGTTTAGAAGAAACAATGGTTGCCGCTTTTCATCAAATGAGAGAAATTCTATACGAGCAACCTGAAATCAAAAGCTTGCGAACTGCCGCCTTCATCAATGCCATAAAAAAAATAAGCAGTGATTACTTAACGCTAGGGATTTTTCCTTAGTTGCTTTTGATTTTATATTTTGAATTTCTTTAGTAAAAAAAAATTTATTTAGGTTTTTACTTAAAAATCTTTTTTTTTATTCTTTAGTGTTTTACTTTAGCATAGTAATCCATCGTCAAAATGTTAATGAATAATAATGGCCGAAAAACTTGATAAAATTGACTTAAAAATATTAAGAATATTACAAGATAACAGCAAGATAACCAATTTAGACTTGTCAAAAAAAATTGGATTGTCGCCTGCTCCAACTTTAGAAAGGGTAAAAAAATTGGAGCAAAGTGAAATCATTGAAAGCTATCATGCACAAGTAAATTCGCAATCTATTGGACTGAATGTCAAAACTTTTGTTTTGGTGTCTCTCGCTTGGCAAAAAGAAAATGCCTTAAATCAATTTTTGGAAAAAATCAAGGAAATTCAAGAAATTGTAGAATGTTATATCATTACTGGAGAAGCTGATTTTTTAATTAAGATTGTATGCAAGGATATTCCTACATATGAAAAGTTGTTATTCAAAACATTATCCCAAATTGAAGAAATTGAACGTTTGAAAACGTTAATGACATTATCAACGGTAAAAGACTCAAAAGTTTTACCTTACCAATACGATTAATATAGTTGGGGTCAATTTTACAGAGTTTAACTCCCGAAGAATGGTTTTGGATGAGTTTAGCTGGATTTCTCATCGGTCTAGCTAAAGCAGGTTTAAAAGGGATGGGTATGTTGATTGTACCTATCATGGCTTCCGTTTTTGGTGGCAAACCATCAGCTGGGTTGGTTCTTCCTATTTTATTGATGGCAGATATTTTTGCAGTGCTTGCCTATAATAAACATGCTGATTGGACCATCGTACTCAAATTAATTCCACCAGCAATTGCAGGAGTTGTCGTTGCTTTAGTTGTGGGTTTGTATGTTTCAGATGAAACCTTTTCTCTTCTTATATCAGCCATTATAATAGGAAGTTTAATCCTAATGGTTATTCAAGAGAAATTTGGATTACCAGATAGAATGGTATTTCATGGATTGTTTGCTAGATTCTTTGGTTTATTGGGTGGTTTTACTACTATGATCGGGAACGCAGCAGGTCCAGTAATGTCGGTTTACCTTCTTTCCTCCAAACTCCCTAAAAAAGAATTTATAGGCACAGGGGCTTGGTTCTTTATGGTGATTAATTGGGTCAAATTACCTTTGCACATTTTTTTCTGGAAAACTATTACTTTTCAAAGTCTAGGTCTTAATTTCATTATTATTCCAACTATTGCCCTAGGAGCATTTATCGGTTTTAAGATTATCAAAATAATTCCTGAAAAGAGTTACAGGTATTTTGTAATAGGAATAACCTTTCTAATTGCCCTTCGGCTTCTTATTTAATTTTTGTATTTTAAGTTCAAAATAAGCTATGAAAAAGTACACTTTGCTTTTAATCATTTTGTTGGGTGGAATATTGATTATTAACGCTCAAGAAACTAATTGGAGATACTTATTTGATGGAAAATCCCTCAATGGCTGGGTTCAAAAAAACGGTAAGGCAAAGTATTCCGTGGAGGACGGACAAATTATAGGAACAGCTGTAGCCAACACCCCTAATTCTTTTCTTTGCACAGAGGAATCGTTTGGAGATTTTATTTTGGAATTAGATGCCATGATAGAAGATAATATGAATTCAGGGATCCAATTTAGAAGCCTCTCATTGTCGGAGTATCAAAATGGTAGAGTTCATGGATATCAGTTGGAATTAGATCCAACTGATAGGGCTTGGACAGGAGGTATTTATGATGAAGGTCGTCGCGGTTGGTTGTATATCCCCAACATAAATCCCCCTGCTAAAGCAGCTTTTAAAATTGGTGAATGGAATCATTTAAGAATTGAAGCTATTGGACCGCAAATCAGGACTTGGGTCAATGGCGTTCCCGTTGCACACCTTATTGATCAAAAAACAGCAGAAGGTTTCATTGCACTGCAGGTCCACTCGATAAATGGAGAAATGGAAGAGGGAACTAGAGTTAGGTGGAAAGATATCAAAATCCAAACTGAGCATTTAGAACCTTTACCCTACGATGATATTCCTGTTTGGAATTTGATGGACAATCAATTAAGTGAGCAGGAAAATCAATTGGGATTTCAACTTCTTTTTAACGGAACGGATCTTTCGGGTTGGCGAAATGTGTATTCAGATGAAACTCCAAGTGATAGATGGAGTGTAAAAGACGGGGCTTTGGTTGTTTCTGCTTCTGATGGAAGCGAAACTGGCAATGATATTGTCACCGATGAGAATTTTGATGCTTTTGAATTGGTTTTTGACTTCAAACTGACAAAGGGGGCCAACTCAGGTATTAAGTATTTTGTCAACGAAGCTTATAATTCAGGTGGTAAATCAGGTATTGGATTAGAATATCAATTGCTTGATGACGAGCGACATCCCGATGCCAATCAAGGGGTAGTAGGCAATCGTACATTGGCTAGTTTATATGACTTAATACCTGCGGAAAATAAAGACAACCGGTATATGAAGAAAATTGGTGAATGGAATCATGGGCGCTTGATAGTGAAAAAGGACAACTGGGTCGAACATTGGCTAAATGGATTTAAAGTACTGAGCTACGAGCGAAAATCAGCTATTTTTAAAGCTTTGGTAGCTAGGAGTAAGTATGCGGGATTTGAAGGATTTGGGATGAATGAAAAGGGCCCTATTTTATTACAGGATCATGGAGATACCGTATTTTTTAAAAATATCAAAATCCGAAAATTATAAAAGATGGGTGCCCTTTCGGGAAAAAATATAATCGTAACGGGAGGAACTGGAATATTGGGTAGTGAATTTGTTAGAGCCATTTCGGCTGCACAGGGCAAAGCCATTATTTTAGGTAGAAACCAAGACAAGGCAAAAGTACTTTTGGATGAATTAAAAGGACAAAACGCACCAGTAACTTTTTTGCAAGCAGATGTGGAAGATTTAGATTCATTACTCTTAGCAAGAAGGAAACTGGAAAAAACTGGTATCATTATACATGGCCTGGTTAACGCTGCTGGTGGTAATGTGCCTGAAGGGGTTATATCTCCTGATAGAGATGTATTTGATATAGATTTAGAGGGAGTCCAAAAGGCAATGAACCTTAACATTATGGGAACTGTCAACGCAGTACAGGTTTATGGAAAAATGTTAAGCCAGCACGGAGGGTCTATTGTGAATATATCTTCTGTAAGTGCCCAGAGGCCTTTAACCCGAGTGCTAGGCTATGGTATGGGTAAAGCAGCATTGGACAATTATACCAAATGGATGGCTGTAGAAATAGCTCAACGGTATGGTGATCGAATTAGAATCAATGCTATTGCCCCAGGATTTTTTCTCTCCAAGCAAAATGAAAAATTACTCATAGATGAGGAGGGCAATTGGACGAATAGAGCTGAATCTATTCTTCGACACACTCCATTTCAAAGATTTGGTAAAGCTAGTGAATTAACTGCTGCTTTAATTTGGCTTTTGAGCGATCAATCTTCTTTTGTAACAGGAATGAATATTGGTATTGATGGAGGATTCACCATTAACAGTGGAGTATAATTTAGAGCGATAATGGATCTTATAAAAACAATGAGATGGTTTGGACCTGAAGATGAGGTCAGTTTATCTGATATTGCACAGGCTGGATGTGAAGGAGTGGTGACCGCTTTGCAC
>CALAZP010000139.1 GCA_937926355.1 uncultured Saprospirales bacterium | reverse complement strand
GGAGGTAAAATTAAATTTCCTAAAACCGAAATGGTTTTCATTTCGTGGTCTGTAAAAAAAGATTCAGCTAATATTTTATTATCGTGTTCCTTTTCCTTTTTCGTCCTTCCATACTGGTAATTATCTAGACTAGTTTGCAAGGCTGTTTTTTCTTCATTGGTTTGACAACTCTGAAGAAGCATACCTCCAGCCATTGTACCTACAAGAATGGTTTTGAAACTATCTCTTCTGTCCATGGCCTAAATATTTTGTTTTTTTAATTGATCAATAATGTATTCACTAGTTCTCCACGCTAAAGCTAATATGGTCCAGGTTGGATTTTTGTCGGCTTGTGACACAAATGGACCTCCATCTACGATAAATACATTAGGTACTTCGTGCATTTGTTCGAATTTATTAACTACGGAAGTTTTGGGGTTGTCCCCCATTCTGGTTGTTCCAACTTCGTGAATGATTCTTCCAGGTGCATGGAGTCCGTAATCCTGTTCTTTGGTAGGTTTATTACCTAGGACTTTTGCCCCCATATTATGGAATACTTCTTCAAAGGTATCATGCATGTGCTTAGCTTGCTTTCTTTCGTAGTCGGTCCAATTGTAATGAAAACGAAGCACAGGTATTCCAAATTCATCCACTTTGGTTGGATCGATTTCACAATAGTTATCAGCTTGAGGTACACTTTCACCTCTACCGGACACTCCAATAACTGAACCGTAATATTTTCTTACATCATTTCTGAGGCTATCGCCGTATCCTCCCACCTTAAGTCCAAAGAACTTATTTAAATCATTGGGATTCCAACCAAAGCCATAAGAAGGTTGTCCCATTCCACCCCAAACTTCAATATGGTAGCCTCTTGGGAAGTCTAATTTTTTATTGTCTAACCACCAAGGGGAATAAACGTGCATACCACCTACTCCGTCTTCATTATAAATTTTTCGATCAATTAATTCTGGAATAAACGCCATTCTATCTGCTCCAGTACTATCGTGAAGGTATTTACCTACTACATCACTGGTGTTACCCAATCCATTGGGGTGTTGAGAACTCTTGCTATTCAGCAAAATTCTTGCACTGCTACAAGCAGAAGCTGCTAAAACTACTACTTTGCCTTGGATATTATAGTCTTGTCTATCTTCTTTGTTGATAAAGGAAACTCCTGTAGCTTTTCCATTTTTATCTGTGGTAACGGTGTGTACCATAGAATTGGTGTAAAGGTCGATTTGCCCACTGGCTTTTTGAGCGGGCATGACTAAACAAGAGCTGGATGAAAAGTCGGCATAGACAGAACAGCCTCTACTACATTGGTTACAATAAAAACATACCCCTCTATCTTTGTTGATGCGCTTGGTAAGTATGGACAAGCGTGAAGGCATCACTTTGACATTACTTTTTTTTGCGCCCTTGATATAGAATAACTCATGCAATCTAGGTTTAGGAGCAGGTAAGAAAAAGCCATCTGGTTCATTTGGCATATTTTCCTTACTTCCAAAAACCCCAATTAATTTGTCTACCTTATCGTAGTAGGGCTTAACGTCATCATAACTTATCGGCCAATTATCTCCGAGACCGTCAATACTTTTCCTTTTAAAGTCATCTGGACCAAATCGCAAAGAAATTCTTCCCCAGTGGTTGGTTCTCCCCCCTAACATTCTTGATCTAAACCAATCAAATTTGGTTCCAGGTACTCGAGTGTAAGGTTCTCCTTCAATTTCCCATCCTCCATAGGCGGAGTCGAAATCACCAAATGGTCTTTGAGTGCCTGCTCCTCGCCTTGGAGATTCCCAAGGGGCTTTTAGTTGCGTTCTTTGAGCTGGGTCTGCTGGGTCAAAGAATGGGCCAGCTTCTACTACTGCTA
>CALAZP010000138.1 GCA_937926355.1 uncultured Saprospirales bacterium | reverse complement strand
ATTTTAGGAATCAACTTTCTTACTTACAAAACTTTAATATTTATACCTATCGGAATTTTTACAATGGAGGAGGGGTAGCAGTTGGAGACGTCAATCAAGATGGTTGGGTAGATCTATATTTTACAGGCAATATGGTATCGAATAAATTGTACCTAAATAAGGGCGATTTAACTTTCGAAGATGTGACGGAAACTGCAGGTGTTGGGGGAACTGGAGGTTGGTCTACAGGAGTAAGTATGGCTGATGTAAATGGGGATGGGTTATTGGATATTTACGTTTGTAATTCTGGAAAAATGGGAGGTGATGACAAGAGAAATGAATTATTTATCAATCTGGGCAATGGAAAATTTGAAGAAATGGCAGCTTCTTTCGGCTTAGATGACCCTGGTTATTCCACTCATGCTGCTTTTTTTGATTATGACCGAGATGGAGATTTAGACGTTTACTTGCTCAACAATTCCTTCCAAGCTATTGGAAGTTTTAATTTGAGGAAAAACGAAAGACCCAAAAGGGACCCAGAAGGTGGAGATAAATTATATCGCAATGATGGGAAGATTTTTACTGATGTAAGTGAGGAAGCTGGTATATATGGAAGTGTAATTGGATTTGGATTAGGGGTGACGGTTGGAGATATCAACAAAGACGGTTGGTTAGATATTTATGTATCTAATGACTTTTTTGAAAGAGATTATATTTATATGAATCAAGGGGATGGAACTTTCGAGGAAGTATTGGAACAACAAATGAAGTCCATTAGTGGAGCTTCTATGGGAGCGGATATGGCGGACCTTAATAATGATGCATTACCGGATATTTTCGTAACTGAAATGTTGCCTGAACCCAATGATCGATTAAAGACGAAAACGACCTTTGAAAATTGGGATAGGTATCAGTATAATTTGGATAATGGTTATTACCATCAATTTACTCGTAATATGTTGCAGCTTAATAATGGAGATGGTACCTTTTCTGAAGTAGGGCGCCTGGCCGGTGTAGAAGCAACAGATTGGAGTTGGGGTGCGTTAATAGCTGATTTTGATAACGATGGTCAAAAAGATCTTTTTGTTGCTAATGGTATACTGCGGGATCTTACAGATCAGGATTATATTAATTACGTTTCCACAGAAGAAATAGCTAAGTCTGTCATTAAAAATGATGGAGTTGATTACCAGCAATTGACAGATGCTATTCCGTCTAATAAAATTCCAAATTATTTATTCCAAAACCTTGGATATTTACAATTCAATAATGTGACTGAGGATTGGGGATTGGCAGAGCCTTCTCATTCTAATGGGTCAGCATATGGAGATTTAGACAATGATGGGGATTTAGATTTGATTATTAATAATCTAGATGAAGAAGCTCAGATATACCTTAACCAAAATGAGCGGACCCATCCTGAGCATCATTATTTGAAAATTGAATTGGTAGGAAGTCCTAAAAATTACCAAGCTGTTGGAACTAAATTGACCGCTTATGGTTCTGGAGGACCTCTTTATTTAGAACAAGTTCCCGTAAAAGGGTTTCAATCTTCGGTGGATCCAAGGCCCAATTTTGGATTAGGGGCACTCACCACTATTGATAGTTTGGTAGTCGAGTGGATGACTGGGTATCGGCAAACTTTAAAAGGGGTTCCGGTAGATACTACTTTGATATTGACTTTACCCGATGAATCAAATTATTTAGCCCTAGTTTCCAAAGACCACCAACCTGAAGAAAAGCTATTATTTGAAACGGGGAATGCTCCTATTTTCGAACATAAAGAAAACAAATTCGATCACTTTGATAGAGATCGACTTTTATATCACATGCTTACTGCTGAAGGGCCTGCCCTTTGCCAGGGTGATTTCAATCGGGATGGGAGAGCGGATGTTTTTGTTGGTGGTGCGGCTGGGCAGTCTAGTCGATTGTTTTTACAG
>CALAZP010000137.1 GCA_937926355.1 uncultured Saprospirales bacterium | reverse complement strand
ATTGGAGGAGACAATACAGCCATCTGGGGCCCTATGGCATGGACGGTAATATACGGACTTACCTTTGCTACTTTTTTAACCCTTGTGGTAGTTCCATCTATGTATTGGTTGATTTACAAGATGAAAATAAAAATGAAGAAATTTTCACTTTAAATAAAGGTAGGATGCTTAAGAATATACAGGATTTAAGGAAAGAATACTCATCAGCACCCTTCAATTTGGAGGATGCTGATGCCAATCCTTTGGTACAGTTTGAGGTCTGGTTAGAAGATGCTATAAAGGCTGAAATGCCAGAACCCAATGCCATGACATTGGCTACTATTAATCCGGATGGATTTCCTTCTGCCCGGGTAGTTTTATTAAAGGCAATAGAACCAAAGGGTTTTGTTTTTTATTCCAATTACCTTAGTGAGAAGGGACTTTCAATGGATAAAAATCCAAATGTGGCATTGGTCTTTTTGTGGTTAGGGATACAAAGACAGGTGAGAATCGAGGGATTAGTATCTAAGGTGGACCCCCAAACTTCTAAGAATTATTTTAAAACCAGGCCTCGTGGAAGTCAAATTGGAGCAGTTGCTTCGCCTCAAAGTACTCCAATCGACAGAGCTTCATTAGAAGAGGCCTTTATGGAATTAAATCAAAAATATGGACCGGAGGATGATATTCCCATGCCTAACCATTGGGGAGGATATTTGGTCGAACCTAAAAGAGTAGAATTTTGGCAAGGTAGAAGAAGTCGTTTGCACGATAGAATTAACTATATTTTGAATCAGGAAGGGATTTGGGAAAAACGGAGGTTGGCACCTTAGAAGATTATTTTTACATTATACCAGCCTTTTTCAATGGTAGCTCTATTTTTCTCATAGAAATTAATGGCGGGTTCGTTCCAATCTAAGACCTGCCATTTGACCATGACACATTTTTTTTCTCGGGCAATTTGAAGAAATTGATCAAATAGCATTTGTCCTACTCCTTTGCCTCTATATTCTTCGGCAACTACAAAGTCTTCCAGGTATAGCATTTTTCCTTTCCACGTGGAATAAGCCATATAGTAAAATACCATGCCCACAATCTTTCCAGCTGTTTCTGCTACCTGAACCTCAAATATTCCATTTTTGAAATCCTCTTGATAGGCACTTAATGGAGCTACGAAGGCTTCAGGTTCTTTTTCGTAAATAGCTAACTCATTGACCAATTGGTGGACGGCTTCCATATCATTGAGAGTGGCCATTCTAATCTTTATCTCCATAAACTTAATTTGACTTCAAAGTTAGATATTCCTATCTTTCGTCCAACAAAATTATAAGGAATGCGAATAGCAGGATTATTAGGTTTATTATTTTTACTTGGATGTAACAATGATAAACTCATTGCAGATTTAATATTAACCAACGCTCAAATTTATACGCTGGATCGGGACCTAGAAATGGCAGAAGCTATAGCGATTCAAGATGGAAAAATTCTAGCTATTGGAAATATTACCGAAGTGCTAGCATTGGCTGGTGATCAAACAGTAGTGGAGGATTTGGAAGGCGCTTTTGTTATGCCTGGTTTTATTGAAGGTCATGGGCATTTTAGTGGATTGGGAAGTAGTTTGATGAATTTGAATTTTCTTCATGCTCAATCCTGGGACGATATTATCGGGGCAGTGGCAGAAAAAGCGAAAACCATGGAGCCTGGGGAATGGATTATTGGAAGAGGGTGGCACCAAGAAAAATGGGTTACTTCTCCAGATAGAAATATTCAGGGTTATCCCTTTCACAACGATTTAAGTGCATTGACCCCGGACCATCCTGTGTTATTGAAACACGCTAGTGGTCATGGACTTTTTGCCAATGCTAAAGCAATGGAACTAGCAGGTATTTCCAAAGAGACACCTAATCCTGCAGGTGGGAAAATTGTAAGAGATGCACAGGGCCAAGCCATAGGGATTTTTGAAGAAAGAGCTCAAGGATTGATCACCCAAGCTTATAACGAGTACCTTTCTTCCCTATCTCTAGAGGATTTAACAGCTCAATGGAAGAAAGGAATTGAACTGGCTCAACAAGCTTGTTTAGAAAGAGGCATTACTTCTTTTCAGGATGCTGGATCTAGTTTTGAAGAAATTCAGCGATATAAGGATATGGCAGAGAATGGAGAATTAGATATCAAACTTTGGGCCATGGTAAGGAGGCCTTATGAAGAGTTAAAAACTCAGATTAACCAACTTCCGATCATCAACGCTGGTGGAGGGTTTTTTACTTGTAGAGCCATAAAAGCAGATTTGGATGGTGCGCTAGGAGCATTTGGGGCTTGGCTTCTGGAACCCTATGAAGATCGACCTGATTTTGTGGGTCAAAATACTACTCCGATTTCAGAGGTAGAACAAATTGCCGATCTGGCAGCTGACCATCAATTGCAGTTATGTGTTCATGCTATTGGAGATAAAGCCAATCAGGAGGTATTAAATATTTATGAAGCTACCTTTAAGAAAGAGAGTCCGAAAGAAAGCTGGAGGTGGCGGATTGAACATGCTCAACATCTTTCTGTAGAGGATATCCCAAGGTTCGCTGAATTAGGGGTTATTGCAGCGATGCAAGCTATTCACTGTACTTCGGATGCTCCTTTTGTGGAAAAAAGATTGGGTTTGGAACGCGCCAGAACGGGTGCTTATCCATGGCGTTCCTTACTAGATGCGGGGGCAGTAGTCACTAATGGCACAGATGCTCCTGTAGAAGAGGTAGATGCCTTGCCAAGCTTTTATGCTTCGGTTACTCGTAAGAGATTGGATAATCCTAAGCCTTTTTATCCAGAACAAGCAATGACTCGAGAGGAAGCTATATATTCCTATACTTTGGCCAATGCATACGCTGCTTTCGAAGAAAAAGAAAAAGGCAGCCTTGAAATAGGGAAATACGCTGATTTAGTAGTTTTAAGTAACAATTTATTGACTTGTAAGGAGGAGGAAATATTGGAAACAAAAGTTTTGAGGACTTATGTGAATGGGAATTTGAAGTTTGTAAAACAAGATTAATGAGAATTACTAAAGTAGATATATTGGCCATTGGAGTTCATCCTGATGATGTGGAATTATCTTGTTCTGGGACCTTGCTTAAACATATAGATTTAGGCAAAAAGGTTGGCTTATTGGATTTGACATTAGGTGAGCTAGGTACTCGGGGAACAGCTGAAATACGCGCGGCAGAAGCTGAAGAAGCTACTCGCAGGATGGGGATAGATTGGAGAAGAAATTTAGATATTGGAGATGGCTTTTTCACTTACAGTAAGGAAAATCTGAAGAAAATTATAGCTATTATAAGGGAGGCTCAGCCTAGTATTGTATTGTGTAATGCGTTAGATGATAGGCATCCTGATCACGGAAGGGCGGCCAAATTAGAGGCAGATGCTTGCTTTTACTCAGGATTGGCAAAAATTGAAACAGCAGACGAATCTGGTGCTCCACAAGACAGATGGAGACCGGAGGCGGTCTATCACTACATACAAGACCATAATTTAGTTCCTGATTTTGTGGTGGATATTAGCGGTTATATGGAGAAAAAAATGGAAGTGGTAGCTGCCTTTAAATCTCAATTTAACGCTGAAACCACCCCTGAATTTGCGCAAGAATTAGACTCTCCGATTTCAGGCCGTGATTTTATGGATTTTTTAGTAGCGAAAGCGAGAAACTATGGGCGTTCTGCAGGCTTTGAATTTGCAGAGGCATTCAATGCAGCCCGCACAGTTGGGGTCAATAATCTTTTTGATTTGGCTTAAATTTTTTGCTCCCTGCGTACATATCAAACCGCTGAAATTTACATTCTAAAGGGCCATTGAATAAGGTTTTTTTTGCCGAAGGCTTTAATCCTAAATTTTTTAGTCCCTCGGGATTTGATGAAATTATCCAGGCGCTCCAATCGGTATATTCTTGCTTGAGGGTATCTCCTATTTTTTTGTAATAGCTAATGGTATCGGTTAATTCCATTCTCTCATCATAAGGAGGGTTGGTCATGATGACTCCTCGGTCTGCAATTTTAGGCATTTTAAAAAAATCTCCTTTTTCTATGATAATATTTTGGTACAATTCTGCGGCTAAACAATTTTTGCCGGCGGCGCTAACCCCTTTATTGTTGATGTCTCTGCCAATGATATCAAAGTGGGAGGTAGCCTTTATTTTTTCGTTATTTTCCTTTAGCACTTTTTCCCACAAGGAGGTATCAAAATCTTTCCATTGCATAAATCCAAAAGATGGGCGCAAGTATAAAGGGGGGCGGTTCAATGCTAAAGAAGCAGCTTCTATAACCAATGTCCCTGATCCGCACATGGGATCCAAAAAAGGTAATTGCCCATCCCAACCACTGATTAGAATCATTCCAGCCGCCAAAACCTCATTGATTGGTGCAGCTACAGTCAAATTGCGATATCCTCTTTTATGAAGAGAATTTCCGGAGCTGTCTAGGGAAAGGGTAACTTTATTTTTGAAAATATGGAGGTTGACTTTAACATCTGGATTTTGAGTATTGACGGAGGGCCTAATTCCTTTATCCTTTCTTATGCGGTCTGCGATGGCATCTTTAAGCATTAGTGCTGGATAATTGGAATGTCGAAAAAGGTCTGAATTGATGGCAGCATCAATAGCGAATGTCATAGAAGGATTTAGATAAGTGTTCCAATTAAAATCATAGGAATTCTGGTATAATGCTTTTGGGTGAGTAATTTCAAATGCTGCAAAAGGAACTAGGACTCTCAATGCCGATCTCAGCAAATAGTTAGACTGGTATAGTAATTCTAGACTACCTTCATATTTGACAGCCCTTTTTATGACTTCAATCTGCTGACCGCCTATATTTTCAATTTCTTTTGCAAGCACTTCTTCGAGACCCGCAAAGGTTTTTGCAATGATTTTCAATGTGTAGTGGTTTTTCGTAAGGGTAATACTTATAGACTATTCTCCATATTGAAATTATAAAAATAGGACTTTTCAAATCCTTCGTAAATTCCCTCTAGAACAATTTCTTTATTAATTTTTTTGAGGGTATCCAAAAAAGTCGCAATGTCTGAAATAGGCTTATCATTGATTTTGGTGATGATAAAACCAGGATCCATATTGGTTTGATCGATTAAACTATTTCTGTAAATGGAATGAACGCGAACTCCAGATGTTTTTAATCTCTTTTTTTCAATAGGAGTCAATTCTCTGATTTCAAAGCCTATATCCATTAGGAGTCGGTCGTCAATGGCATTGATTAAGGTGGTGGTATTACTTTTATTTTTCAGTATTACTTGTGCAGAATCCAATTGCCCATCTCTATAATAACCTACCATTACTTGATTACCTGGCCTCAGTCTTCCTATTTGTTCTTGCATTTTGGGTAAAGAGGGGGTCAATATTCCATTAATACTAATAATGACATCATTTTTTTTCAATCCCGCATCATCAGCTCCGCTACCTGATCCCACTTGAGTAATCAGTACTCCAGCTACCTCTTTCAGGCGTAGTTCATCCGCTTCCTTTGGGGTGATTTCATCAATAAAAACTCCCAACAAACCCCTTTGAACAATACCGTATTCGGTGAGATCAGCAATAACTTTGGCAACTAAGTTGGAGGGAATAGCAAAAGAATAACCTTCATAACGACCGGACTGGGTAATAATAGCTGTATTGATTCCGATGAGTTCTCCAGTTGCATTAACCAATGCCCCTCCACTATTCCCAGGATTCACCGCTGCATCGGTTTGGATAAAAGATTCAATACGATCTTGTCCTTCAAGAATATCAATACTTCTGCCTTTGGCACTAATGATACCTGCTGTTACTGTAGATTCCAAATTAAAGGGATTTCCCACAGCCAACACCCATTCACCAATACCCGCTAGGTCTGAATTTCCGAAAAGAGCAATGGGTAGGTTCTCTTCATCGATTTTAATCAAAGCTAAATCAGTAGTCTTATCCATTCCAATGATTGCACCTTCATATGTTCTCTTATTGGCAAGGGTGATCTCCAGCTGATCTGTACCCAATACCACATGTCTATTGGTCACGATATATCCATCAGGTGAGACGATTACGCCTGAACCAGTTGCACCCATTTTTCGATTTCGATTCCATCGATTATTAGCTGTAACCTCTTTAATCGCCCGAACATTAACTACTGCCGGGGTTATTTTTTTAGCTGCTTCTTTGAAATCTTCAGCACTTTTGAAAGAAAGATTGTGATGCTGGTATTGAGCGGGTATAGAGGTGCTGATTGATTCCCGAATAACGACCTGAGCAGGTGGTATATAATGATGATAAATCAGCACGGTCAATACTGATGAAACTACAGAACTTATAATAATTATACTGACGATCCGCTTCAAAATGATTAATTTTCGACTCTATTCAATATAGGACTAATTGTATAAAGTACCAAATAAATGAAAGAGCAAAGGGAATCTTCGAGCGGCAACATCTGGGGATGGAAATTTTCATTTTACGGCCTTGTTCTGATTTTAATTCTGCTAGGATTAATGATTTATCGCCATATTTCTTTAGGTGTTCCCTTTGGAACTCCTGATAAAGCTGTTGATTCAAGTGAAGTAATTAGCAACCAATAGCCATGGAAAGGATAATATTTTATAAATACCATGGTGCTGGAAATAATTTTGTCATCTTAGATGGCAGGTCCATCCCTTCGGGAAAAGTTTTAGAAGAGGAATGGGTAGCTTGGGTGTGCGATCCGCATTTTGGCATTGGAGCAGATGGATTGATGGTATTGAGGTCATCAGAAAAGGTGGATTTTGTCATGGACTATTACAATGCAGATGGAAGGTTAGGTAGTATGTGTGGAAATGGAGGAAGATGCATAGCTTCTTTTTCTAAATACCTTCAGATGGCCACTGATGAAGTGGTCTTCGAAGCTGCTGATGGTTTGCACAAGGCTATATTTCAGAATAATGGTGAAGTCGCACTTGAAATGATAGATGTAACCAGGATGGAACCCCTATTAAATGGTATTTTCCTCGATACAGGATCCCCTCACTTAGTACTTTGGGTTAATGATCTTTTGAATTTTCCAGTTTACGAAAAAGGTAAAGAATACAGAAATAATTTAGTTTTCCAGCCTGGTGGAACAAATATTAATTTTGTGGAGGAAAAGGATGGAAAAATCACGGTCAGGACTTTTGAACGAGGTGTTGAAGAGGAGACCTTGGCTTGTGGAACTGGTGTTTCTGCAGTAAGTCTGGCCACAGCCTTTAAGAAGAGAAAATTAGGAGTTGGGGAAACATTAATCCAAGCTATGGGAGGGCAATTGACCGTAAAGTATAGGCAAATCAGCCTAGGGGTTTTTGAGGATATTTGGTTAATTGGTCCAGCTCAATTTGTTTTTGAGGGAACCATCTCTTGGGAAGTTCCTATTGATTATCAATCTTATAAAAATAGAGTTAATGATTAATTTGGTTAGTGATACCCTTACTACTCCTACCCCAGCTATGTTAGAAGCGATATGGTCTGCACCAGTAGGGGATGATGTTTTTGGACAAGATCCTACTGTTATTAAACTGGAACATAAGTTGGCTAGGATGTTTGGTAAAGAAGCTGGTGTTTTTTGTCCATCGGGAACTATGACGAATCAAATTGCTATTAAAGTACATACGCAGCCTTTGGATGAGGTAATTTGCAATATCAATTCGCATATTTACCAATATGAAAGTGCTGGCTATGGTTTTTTATCTGGGATAAGCGTGAATCTGCTTCCTGGTAAAAACGGAAAAATTACTGCAGATCAAATTGAGCATGCTATTAAACCTGATTTTGATTGGCTCCCTCAAACTAGTTTGGTAGTTCTTGAAAATACTTGTAATAAAGGTGGAGGTAGTATTTATAGATTACCAGAAATCATGCCGATTAAAGAATTATGCAAGAAAAGAGGATTAAAACTTCATTTAGACGGGGCCAGACTTTTTAACGCATTGGTGGAAACGGGGGAAACCACTGAGCAGGTAGGGGAGTGTTTTGATTCTATCTCAATTTGTTTATCAAAAGGGCTAGGGGCACCAATAGGTTCCGTTTTATTAGGTTCTGCTGATTTTATTCGACAAGCGAGGAGGTTTAGGAAGGTGTTAGGTGGTGGAATGAGGCAAGTAGGGTATCTTGCAGCAGCTGGAATCTATGCATTAGACCATCATTTGCCAAAGTTAAAAGAAGATAATGCTAGAGCAAGATCAATTGGTGAGGAATTAAAGCGGCAAACTTGGGTAGAGGAAGTACGTCCTGTAGAATCTAATATTGTCATTTTTGATTTGGGAGCAGGAATTCCAGCTAGTGAATGGGTTCAAAAAATGGAAAGTAGAGGTCTTCAAACGATAGCTTTTGGTCCTCAAACCATTAGGATGGTCACCCACTTAAATCTGAATGATAGTGATATTAATCAAGTCATTGAAATCATCAATCATTATTGATTTTCTTTCCTTCGATTAAGCTCGTCCCTAATTTCCGCTGCTTTTTCATAATCTTCTTCCGCCAAAACCTCTTCCAACATGGTGGATAATTTATCGAGAGACAATTTTGAAAGAGACTTGGGTTGCTTTTCTTTAGGTGATTCTTCTGGGGTGGTTGGTGTTTCTCCCGTATCTTCTAAGATAATTCCAGCTGAATCGAGTATAAAGTCGAAAGTATATATTGGACAACTGAATCTAACTGCTAATGCTAAGGCATCAGAAGTTCGGGAGTCTATTTCAAGGACTTCGCCGTCTTTTTCGCAAATTAATTTGGCGTAAAAAATTCCATCCAATAAATTATTGATTACAATTTCTTTTAAAGTGATTGAAAATAAGGACAGTGTATTTTTAAATAAATCATGAGTCAATGGTCTATTTGGAGTCATCCTCTCCATTGAAACAGCTATGGCTTGTGCTTCGAAACTTCCTATAACTATAGGTAGTCGCCTATTTCCTTCTATTTCACCTAGTACCACAGCATAATTATGAGATTGCGTTACACTATGTGATAAGGCGACAATCTCAAGAGCAAGTTTTTTCATTAATCAAAAAAGTATATTTCTGTATCCATTAACAAGACCAGTTAGTTCAAAGTTAAAAATTCTTTTGTGTTTTCATTGTTCTTTAGCTAATTGCCATAAAACATCCATTTCCTCTAAGGTCATTTCAAAGATAGGTTTATCCGAATGGGTTTCGATAAACTCAAATCTTTTTTTAAATTTTTTATTTATTCTCTCTAGGGCATTTTCAGGATCAATTTTTAAAAATCTTCCATAATTGACCAATGAAAAAAGAACATCTCCATATTCTTCTTCTATTTCAGTCGGATTACCTATACGTATAGCTTCTTTTAATTCTCCTATTTCTTCTTCTACTTTTTTCCAAACGTCTTCTCGAGATTTCCATTCAAATCCAACTTGAGCAGTTTTATCCTGAAGTCTGTAAGCTTTTACTAAAGCTGGTAGTCCTATTGGCACGCCCTCTAAAACAGATTTTTTTCCTGATTGTAATTTTATTTTTTCCCAGTTACTGCTTACTTCCTGCTCATTTTCATGAAACCTCTCGCCATATATGTGAGGGTGTCTTATGATTAGCTTTTCGCAAACATCATTAAGGATTTGGCTAACGTCAAATTCTCCATTTTCTTCAGCTATAATGCTGTAAAAAACTAAATGCATGAATAAATCTCCTAGCTCTTCTTTTATCTCTTGGTGATCTTGATTCAGTATGGCTTCGCCCAATTCATAGGTCTCTTCTATGGTCAGCGTTCTCAGGGATTCAAAGGTTTGGGATTGATCCCATGGACATTCTTCTCTTAGAGTTTTCATGATTCTAAGTAGCCGTTTGAAGGCCTTTAATTTTTTTTCCATATCACAACCATTAGGGTTATTTTTGCATTTTAATAATCAAAAGTAAATGGAATTTTTATACGTTTTAGCGATTGTTTTCGGATTTTTTGGAATTTCTTTTCTGCTAATTAATATCCGCCACATCTTTACTGGAAATGAGTTTAGAGGAACTTGTGCTACAAATAATCCTATGCTTAAAAACAATATAGGGGAGTGCACAGTTTGCGGTAGCAAACCTGGTGAGGAGTGTAGAGAGGAAATGCCGAGAGTTCAGTAATTTTTCAGAGATAGCATGACTAGTGTGCATGCAAATAGAGTTTCAATCCCATGTTTTTGCAGTTCTTGAGCAAAAGACTTATTCTCTGTTCCAGGATTAAAAATGACCCGCTTTGGCTTCATTTTGATGATATAGGCGCGGTAATCTTCTTGAGCGGAAGGATTTAAATATAAGGTTACAGTATCTAAGTTTTCAATTTGATCGGGTAGTTGATTGAGAATGGCAATACCTTCTACATTACCTTTTTTGATTCCAAAGGGTATAACTTCATGTTGATTTTTAGCCAATCGAGCAACTGCCTGAAAAGCTGCTCGATCGGGGTTGGGGGAAGCTCCTAGAACTAAAGTTTTTTTAGGTTGCATCAAACAATCATTCTGATTGGGTCTTCAAGCATGCCTTTAATGGTATTTAAGAATTGAGCTCCCGTAGCACCATCTACTACTCTATGGTCGCAAGACAGGGTTAGTTTCATTTCATTACCTGGAACGATGGTTCCATTTTTGACCACTGGAACTGCCTTTATTCCACCTACTGCTAAAATGCAGGCATCTGGTGGATTAATAATGGCAGTAAATTCATCTATACCAAACATTCCCAAATTAGATATGGTAAAGGTGTTACCACTCATTTCATCAGGCTGAAGTTTTTTATCCTTGGCTTTGCTAGCAAAGTATTTCACCTCTGCATTGATTTGAGTTAAGGTTTTAGTATCCGTATTTTTAATTACCGGTACAAGTAAACCATCTTCTACAGCAACGGCAACTCCAATATTTACTTCGCGATTATATCTGATTTTGTCTCCTAACCAAGAAGAATTAATAGCTGGGTGTAATTTGAGTGCTGCAGCAACTGCTTTAATTACCATATCGTTGAAGGAAACCTTTACATCGGCCATTTCATTGATACTCTTTCTGGTGCTTATAGCTTT
Organism: uncultured Saprospirales bacterium; assembly: GCA_937926355.1. Lineage (GTDB taxonomy): Bacteria > Bacteroidota > Bacteroidia > Chitinophagales > Saprospiraceae > CALAZP01. Next base: position 29,672 of record CALAZP010000137.1, on the reverse strand, counting down.
ATCCATGTTTATGGTAATGGATAAATAAAAATGAGGTGCTGAAAATTTGCTTTCACTTAATCTTCTAGCAATTGTTTTTCTCATTTGAGAAACTGGCTTATCCTCTGGAGTGGCGGTAAAACTTTGGTAAAGGGCAGTTGGTGGAGCAACTGAATCCACGGGTGTAGCCTGAGGCGTTGCTTGTTGCATTGCCGCTTCGACATCTTTTCTTACAATTCTTCCCGAATCCCCACTTCCTTTTAATGAAGTTAGGTCTATGCCTACTTCTTTAGCTATTGATTTTGCTAGAGGAGAGGCTTTTACTCTTTGCTCAGTAGTTGAGGGTTCGGGTGTATGGCCTTTATCTTCATGAATTTTTGCGATAGGTTCTTCAGAAGTTGAAGTTTCCGTTTCTTTATTTGAAGAATCTGGGGAACCTGCTTGTTCGATAGCGGCTTTCCAATCTTCGCCCTCCTCACCTATCACGGCAATGACGCCATCGATGGGAACGGGACCTTCTTTAACAGCAATATGGAGCAGGACACCATCTGTGAAACTGTCTAACTCCATGGTAGCTTTATCCGTTTCTACCTCTGCTAAAGTTTCACCAGATTCAACCTGATCTCCCTCTTTTTTTAGCCAACCAACTATGTTACCCTCTTCCATGGTGTCACTCATGCGGGGCATTCGAATGACTTCTGCCATAATTATTTATTTTGTTTGTAAACAAGCTTAATCAAAATGAGTTTTTATTCCTCAAACATTCGTTGGCAAAAATGAAAAAAAAAGGTGTTATTACTAAATTTGATTTATGAAATTTTCTTCTAGGTTATTAGAACAGGCAGTAGATGCATTAAGCGGGCTACCTACTATAGGAAAAAAGACTGCATTGAGGTTGGCTTTATACCTCCTCAAACAAGACAAGGAAAAGGTGAAAAATTTGGCTAATTCACTTATTGCCATGGCTGAAAATGTGAATAAATGCAGTTATTGTTTCAATCTTTCAGATGAAAAAATATGTCAAATTTGTTCCGATGATTCCAGAAATAAGGAGATATTATGTGTAGTGGAATCTATAAGAGATGTAATGGCTATAGAGGAGACAGATCAATTCAATGGGAGGTATCATGTCTTGGGGGGTATTATTTCTCCCATTGATGGAATAGGTCCCGAGCAATTGACCATTGACGCCCTACAAGAAAGGGTCCAAAAAGAATCTATAAAAGAATTGATTATGGCAGTTAGCCCAACTATTGAAGGGGAAACAACCATATTTTATATTTCTAGACAATTGGAACCTTTAGGAGTTTCTATTTCTACCATCGCAAGAGGAGTATCTTTTGGTGGAGAATTAGAGTATGCAGATGAATTGACATTAGGTCGTTCCATTGTTGCCAGATTGCCATATAAATCTAACTTGTGAGGGAAGTTGACATCAGCGTTATTATCGTAAACTATAACGTAAGACATTTTTTAGAGCCATGTTTAAATTCTGTATTAAAAGCCTCAGCTCTCCTTAAATGTGAAATATGGGTGGTGGACAATTGTTCGGTCGATGGTTCGGTTGACATGCTCCAAAAGTGTTTTCCCGAAGTAAATCTTTTGGTAAATGAAAACAATTTAGGTTTTTCCAAAGCCAATAATCAAGCGATTAAAAAAGCAAAAGGTAAATACATTCTTTTGCTTAATCCCGATACCTTACTTCAGGAACGAACCCTCACTACATGTTTTGATTACATGGAAGCTCATCCTTTTACAGGAGCAGTTGGAGTCAAAATGATTGATGGAACCGGAAAATATTTGCCCGAATCTAAAAGGGGATTTCCTTCTCCTAGAACTGCTTTCTTTAAGATGGTAGGGTTAAACAAAATATTTCCAAAAAGCGGGTTCTTTAACGCCTATTATCTTGGAAATCAATCCAAGGATCAAATGGGACCTGTTGATGTGTTACCTGGGGCTTTTATGTTTCTTTCCAAAAGGGCTTTAGATGAGGTTGGTTATTTGGATGAAGCTTTTTTTATGTACGGAGAAGATATAGATCTTTCTTTCAGAATAAAAAAGGCAGATTATTCGGTTGAATATTTACCTACTACCACGATTGTACATTACAAAGGGGAGAGTACTAAAAAGGGCACGCTTAACTATGTGCGAATTTTTTATCAAGCCATGATAATTTATACCGAAAAACATTACAGAGGAAGAGGAAAGAAAGGGTTAGTCTTTATGCTTAAAATGGCTATATATGCAAAGGCCTTTTCTTCGGCAATAGCTGTTTTTGTGGAGAAACTTTTTTTTCCTTTCGCCCATTTTTTAGGAACGTTTTTGGGATTAATTATCCTTAAAAACTGGTGGTCGTTGTTTTATTTTAAGGATCTTAATTATTACAACAATTCTTTTGATACCCTGAATGCACCCCTTTATGCAGCCCTATGGAGTCTTTCTTATTATTTATGCGGTTTGTATGATTCAAAAGTCCATTCAAATGCCTTATTAAAAGGCTGGTTTATGGGAAGTTTATCCATTGGATTTGTCTATGGTTTTTTGCCTGTAGAGTTAAGAAATAGCAGAATGTTAATAGTTTTCGGAGTTGGATTGTCTCTTTTCTTAGGCTGGTTTTTACCGAAGGTACAAGGTTTCCTATTCAACCACCCTAGAGTGTCAAAAAGTGGTAGGAGACCCAGGGTACTTTTTGCTGGAAGTAAAACAAATGAGGAAAAGGCAATTCATATTCTAGATACAGCAGGCTGGAAATATGAGTATTTCGGGAGATGGAAGTCACTGGAAACTATTCCAGAAAAAATTAAATCAGAACAAATTACAGATGTCATTTTTTCCGCTGATGATTGGAACGCCTCAGAAATTATTCGGGCTATGACTATTTTGGGTAAGGAGGAGATAAGGTTCAGGCTTTTCCCTAAAGATGGAAGTGAAATCATTGGAAGCCATTCTAAAAATACCCTTGCCGATTTATTCACATTGCATTTAGATTTCGCAATTAACCAGCCTGTTTATAGGCGAATCAAGAGGATTTTTGATATTAGCACAGCTTTATTATTGATTTTATTGTATCCCATTATGGTCTTTAAAATAAGGCGTCCTCTTCAGTTTGCCTCTAATATATTTCAAGTTTTTATTGGTAAAAAATCTTGGGTAGGGTATAAAAAGACTGAAAAATTTGAGGAAAGAGCATTGCCTATTATTAGAGAAGGTATCCTTGATTTATCTTTTCTTTTAGAGATAGATGAGGAGCTAAATGCATCCATTGTGGATAAAATAAATTTAAACTATGCCAAGGATTATAGTGTGCATCAAGATTTTTTGATTTTGATAAAAAATTGGAAAGAATTGGATAGGGCTTTATTCCATGACAATAGCTAATTGTCCATTTTTAGATAGCGCCATTCTCGTAATTTTATCACCTGGCATCCATTCCAAGTTACTGAATTCTTTCCATTCGGGTACTTCATGACTCCAATTAGCCATATATATTTTCTTGCCATTGGCCATGATTATTGTCTCATCTACCACTTCGAAATCTTGACCCAGACCAATAGGTTTTAATAATGGTAAACTGGAGTTAGTATTGGGATTAAATATTTTGAGCATAGGTCCTTCATCTGGGATTTCAGACAAATAAATGAGGTTACCATCCGGTAAAATTTTAAAACATCTTCCTGGATATTCAGTGACAGTGGTAAAATTTAAACCTTCTCGGTCTGTGATAACCAATCGATTGTGGCCTTCTACTATAAATAGGGCAATTTGATCAGAATTTAACCAGCAATGGTAACCGGTATTGGTTAGGTGAGGGAATAAGGGTTTTCCAGGACCAAGGTTATCCTCTGGAAATTCCCAAACTCTAATCAAGGTTTCATTTTCAAAATTCTCCTGTCTAATAAAAGTCAAATTATTATTAGGAGGAAGCTGGGCTATGGAATATTCTCCGGAAACAGTTTGAGTGAGTTTTTTTAGTGTTTTAGCAGCAGTATTAAGTTCGTAGAGATCAGGTTCTTTTTGGTTAGGTAGTTTGGAGGAAATGATTAAATGGTCGTCGTCTATGAAAATGGGGTGGTTATTATATCCATTTGGATTAAAATTAGTGAGATATTTGGGCTGTTCATATGTAATAGAATTAGAACTCACTCCGGAAGGTTGCAGGAGATAAACCGATGAACTGGGTATTTGTCCAAATAAGTTGAAATTTATTAAAATTCCAGATAAAACTAATAGGGATGGAGGTCGCATAATATGACTTTATTGGTTAAAATTAGTTGAAAATTATTTATGATACTAATGAAATAATTATTAGGTTTGTCTCGAACGTTGATGATATGAAACATTCAAACAGCTATTTTTTTTATTTTTATTTCTTCAGTTTATCCCACAAGGATTGCTGATTTTGTCTGTTTGAATTCGATAAAATAAAGTGGTCCTTGAAAAAGGGCCTTTTTTTTTGCCCCTATGTTAGGGGAGAAAATAGGAAAAATGGTACAAACTGGTGAAAAAAATGATTCCGGATTAGCGGATAAAAATGACTCCTTAAAGGTTGCTATACAGGGATACTACGGGGCTTTTCATGAAATTGCAGCTCGAAAATATTTTCAAGAAAAAAATCTTGAGATTATTCAAGCTATGACTTTCGAGGATGTAATTGAGATGGTAAGTAGGGGCGGTGATGCTGATATTGGATTGATGGCCATTGAGAATACCTTAGGGGGTAGTATAATGAACAATTACCGCTTACTTCAAGAATCCAATGTATCTGTAATTGGTGAAGCTTATCTACGAATCAAACAACATTTGATTGGCCTTCCGGGTACGGCTATTCAAGATCTTAAAGAAGTCCATTCTCATCCTATGGCTATTGCACAATGTCGAGAATATTTCAAAAGCTATCCTCAGATAAAATTAATTGAAATGGAGGATACTGCATTGAGTGCTAAACGATTGAGCGAGAATAAAAATCCTGAGGTAGGGGTAATTGCTAGTAAATTGGCTAGTGAATTATATGATTTGGAATTATTAGAAGAGAGTATTGAAACGCACAAGAAAAATTTTACTAGATTTTTAGTGATTAAAGACCAAGATTTGGTGGAAATAAATCCTTCAAAAGTAGAGAAAGTCTCAGTTAGTTTTTCCACAGGACATGAGGTAGGAAGTCTTTACAAGGTGCTTACCGTTTTAGCAGCTTATAATGTCAATCTTACCAAGATACAATCTGCACCAATTATTGGCCATCCATGGGAGTATATGTTTTTCGTAGATTTCGTCATTGAAAGTGGAAAAATTGGTTTTACTCAGGCCATAGAAGCTATTCAACCATTAACCAATAGTTTAAAAGTTTTCGGAGCTTATCAACAGGGGGAATTTTATGGAGGATTAATTTACCATTTACACCGGCAGTAGGGTGGGAGAAGTAAAGGAGTATTATTTCTCTGTTAAGCTCAAGGAAATTGCAGCATTGAACCTTGCTGGAAAGAATATTTTAAATCTAGGTATTGGAAGTCCTGATTTACCTCCCCATCCCATAGTTATGGAGACTCTGTGCCAGCATGTAGTTCAGGCAAATGCACATGGTTATCAGAGTTATACTGGAATACCTGAGTTAAGAAAGGCCATAGCTAATTGGTACAAGAAATTTTTTAATGTCGAAATTGATCCTGATCAAGAAGTATTACCCCTAATAGGATCAAAAGAAGGTTTGATGCATATCGCTATGACTTATTTGGAACCAGGTGATGAAGTATTGATTCCGAATCCTGGATATCCTGCTTATCAGGCCGTTTCAAAGTTAACTGGGGCAGGTTTAAAATTTTATGATCTTGATGAAAAAAACAATTGGCTGCCTGATCTTGATCAATTGGCTACTCATGATTTGAGCAAGGTAAAGATCATGTGGGTTAATTATCCTAATATGCCAACGGGAACTGCCGCTTCTAGAGAGTTTTTAGAATCTTTGATAGCATTTGGGAAAGCACATCAAATATTAATTGTGAATGATAATCCCTATACTTTTATACTAAATGAGGACTATAAAAGTATTATGGAAGTGGAAGGCGCCAAAGAAGTGGCTATAGAATTGAACTCCCTAAGTAAATCTCACAATATGGCAGGATGGAGGGTGGGTCTTTTAGTTGGAGATGGTTTAAGGATAAAAGAAATCATTCGTTTTAAAAGTAATATGGATTCTGGAATGTTTAGACCCATCCAAATGGCTGCAGCAGAGGCATTGAATTTGGACCAAAGTTGGTATGAGTCAATAAATAAAATATATCTGGAACGAAGGAAGGTAGTTTTTGAAATTTTAAAAGTCTTGAACTGTTCCTTTGATGAAAATCAAAATGGAATGTTTGTTTGGGCTAAAATTCCAAATAATAAAGCTAGTGGGTTCGATTTTTCAGACTCCATTTTAAATAGTGCTAGAGTTTTCATTACTCCTGGAGGTATTTTTGGAAGTAATGGGGATCGGTATATTAGAATATCATTATGTTCAGATAAAGTAGTTTTTGAGGAGGCTCTCAATAGGATTGAACAATCAAAACAAAACCTTTTTTAAGAGGCATAAGAAATGAAAGTTGCAGTAATTGGTATAGGTTTAATAGGGGGGTCGTTAGCACTGACTATCAAGGATAAAGGATTGGCATCTAAGGTTATTGGTGTAGATCAGGATCCTCAAAATGCTCAAATAGCTCTTGAGAGGGGGATTATAGATGAAATAAATAATTTGGAAGAGGCATTAAAAAAAGTTGATTTAATTATTTTATCAACTCCTGTTAATGCTATGGTTCGATTGCTTACAATGATTTTAGATCGAATAAAGGAAGATCAAGTAGTTATGGATGTAGGCAGCACTAAAACAGAAATGTTAGCGCATATTAAAAGCCATCCAAAGCGCGGAAGATATGTTGCAACTCATCCCATGGCAGGAACTGAATTTTCTGGACCACTTAATGCCTTTCATGGATTATTCGATGGTAAGTTTACCGTAATTTGCGATGCTATGGACTCAGATCCGGATGCATTCGAAAAGGTTATGGGACTATATCAGTCTATTCCTATGAAGATTTTGAATTTAGGGGCAGTGGAGCATGACGTTCATGCAGCGTATGTATCTCATATTTCTCATATCAGTTCATTTGCCTTAGCCCTCACCGTTTTAGCTAAGGAATCGGATGAAAACAGGATATTTGAGTTAGCGGGTTCGGGTTTTGGTTCTACCGTAAGGTTAGCAAAAAGTTCAGCGGAGATGTGGGTACCCATTTTTGAACAAAACAGAGATAATGTGCTGGATGTATTGGACGAACATATCAACCAATTGGCGGCTTTTCGCTCCTTATTGATTAAAAAGGATTTTCAAACAATGTTTGAAAAAATTAAGAAGGCGAATTCTATTCGCTCAATTTTAGAACAAAAAGGATTAGATTAAAAAAAGTAAAATTTTATTACCCATGGAAATGACATTCAAACCAGCTTTAGAGAAAAAACCGGGCAAACCGGTAATTATTGCAGGACCTTGTAGTGCTGAAACTGAAGAACAAGTGTTAAAAACTGCTCATGCTTTGGCCCAACAAAATATTGATTTATTCAGAGCAGGAATATGGAAACCAAGAACAAGACCTGGTATGTTTGAAGGTATCGGTACCGAAGGATTAGGTTGGTTGAAGCGTGTGAAAGAAGAGACAGGTCTTAGAGTTACTACAGAAGTAGCAAGCACACAACATGTTTTTGATGCTTTAAAATATGGGATCGATGTACTTTGGATTGGTGCTAGGACTACGGTTAATCCTTTTTCAGTTCAAGAAGTTGCTGATGCCTTGAAGGGGACTAAAATTCCTGTAATGATAAAAAATCCAGTTAATCCTGATTTGAAATTGTGGATGGGAGCAGTAGAGAGAATCTTAAAGACGGGAATTGAACAAGTTTCAGTAATTCATAGAGGTTTTAGTCATCATGGTGATACAAAATACAGAAATGTACCAAGATGGGAAATACCAATTGAATTGAAAAGGGCATTTCCCGAGGTTCAAATTATTGTTGATAATAGTCATATATGTGGTAATCGGCATATGTTGCAAGCTATAGCTCAACAAGCTATGGATTTGAATTACGACGGTATTATGACGGAAGTTCACCCAACCCCGGATGATGCATGGAGCGATGCTGCTCAACAAATTACACCGGAAGTATTTGGACAATTGGTTGCTGAACTAAAAATGAGAGTTCCTACCACTGATAATCCTGAGTATTTAGAAAATATTGAACATTTGCGAAATGAAATTGATGAGTTAGACGAAGAACTTATCAATTTACTTTCCACGAGAATGCAAGTAGCTGAAAAGATTGGTAGTTATAAAAAAAGAAATAATATAGCTATTTTACAAACTAATAGATGGTCTGAAATTATGGATAAGACCATAAAAAAAGGTTTAGATAAAGGCTTAAGTGATGATTTCGTGTCTAACGTATTCAGGTCTATTCATGAAGAATCTATTAATCATCAAGAGCGGATTATGAACAAAAAATAAATCTTTCATGGAGTACCAAAATTTATCAGTGACGATTGAAAATAATGTGGCAGTATTGATGATAAATAGGCCTTCAGCCCTGAATGCGCTTAATGGTCAGACCATGAAAGAATTAGAAGACTTTTTTATTGTTACGTCTAATGAAAAAAATTCTTTAAAAGGGGTCATTATTACCGGTTCCGGAAACAAAGCCTTTGTTGCCGGGGCCGATATCAAGGAATTTTTAGAATTGGACGGGCAGTCAGGTAAAGAATTAGCATCCAATGGACAAAAAGTATTTTCTTTAATAGAAAACTTTAAGCTTCCGGTAATAGCCGCTGTTAACGGATTTGCATTAGGTGGTGGGTGTGAATTAGCTATGGCATGTCATCTTCGAATCGGCGATGAAAATGCCAAATTTGGTCAACCTGAAGTTAATCTTGGTATAATTCCTGGCTATGGCGGTACCCAAAGATTGGTCAATTTAATAGGAAAAGGAAGGGCTCTGGAATGGATGTTAACTGGGCAGATTATGGATGCTGAAGAAGCCTATAGGGTAGGTCTAATTAATCACTTAGTTGAAGCGGGAAAATCTATTGAAAAGGCAAAGGCGTTAATTGAAATAATTAGTCAAAAAGCTCCTCTTGCAGTAGCTGGTGTAATTGAGGTAGTGAACCATACGGTACCTAATACTAAAGAAGGATTCCTAAAGGAGGCTGAAATTTTTGGACAGACAGCTAGTTCAAACGATTTCAAAGAAGGAGCTGCCGCATTTATTGCAAAAAGAAAACCGAGTTTTAAAGGATTTTAAAATTTTTTAAAAGTCAAATTTGATTATAATAAGGTTACTTGTACTTGTATTACTACTATTTTTAAACCCTGTATCTTCCCTTTCGTTCCGTTTAGAATGGGTAAGGTCTGTTCCTATTTCCGAGTTAAAGGAATCGGATTTCTTGGATATATATTTTTTTATTGATAGCATTAATACCGAATACGATTTCTCTCCCGATAACTATTTTTATTTAGAGGAGGGCGAAAAGCAATATTTGTTACCAGATAATTATTCATATACCTTTAAGTGGAATGGACAAAAATTTCAAAATTTATATGGAGGTTATTTTCACGGGTTTAACAAAGGCGCTTTTAAGTGGATATTCAACGAAAAAATATACAGTTATGGAGGTTGGGTGGCTAATATGTTTTTTTCAGAAGTAATTTTTTTTGACGAAGATTTACACCAATGGGAATTAGTAGGGTGGCTTGGAGATAAACCCAATCCAGTTTACCGACAACCTATCTTTATTTTTAATCAAGGTAATAAGCTTTTTAGCCTATTTGATGTCAATAGGGCTGTTTATCCTCCATTTCATTCCAAAAAATGGTCTTTAATCAAAAATAATCTTTTTGAATACGATCAAATTAATAAAACTTGGCAGGCTATAAAAAGGATTCAAACCACAAATTTGCCGGAACATATTAGTGGTTATGTCAATTTAAAGGATTATTTGGTTTTTTGGGAGCAAACAACTGGTACCGGTTATATTATGGAAAAACACACTTTGTCTTTTAAAAAGATGGAAAGTAGTGATCTATTGATATCAAACTGGGATTCCTCTGACTATGTGGTCTATCAAAATCAAATTCGATTTTTCAATAATGGTCAGCTTTCACCCACTTTATTTATCGATCAAGAATTCCAAAGGTTGGGTTCTATCCAATATCTAAATAATCGAAAAACTGTGCTCATGTTTTTGGTGCTGACAAGCTTTGGAGTTCCGATTTTCATCTACGTTACAAGAAGAGGGAATTTCCTCAAACAAAAAGAGACCTTCCCTTTTCCGGTTTTGTTAGAATATAAAGGAAAAATCATCAGTCAGGAGGAATTAGACTTTAGCATTGGAGTTTCTAAAGAAGTCTCTGAAAGTTCTAGGAGAAATAGGCGCTCCAAAATACTTAGAAGTCTAAATTCATACCATCATCTAGTAAAAGTGGAACGGATCAGAAATGATTTAGATTCAAGGGTATTTTCCTATAAAATTACATAAGAAATGAATCGATTATTTCTAATTATATTTCTTTTTATAGGTCCTTTTATTTTTGGGAAGCCCAAATCAGGCCGGTTTTATTCCTATTATAATGATTTTGATACAGCATTCATTTCTTTGTTATTCAACAAAGCTGATTCTTTAGGTCAAACTTTTAAGCAAAATTTTGAGTTCTACCAAATTTTTTATACTCAAGAGGGGCGAATTCTTTTCTTTTTCGATGGATTCAATTATGTTTTTGAATGGAAGAACGGAACCATTGAGGAAATATCTAAAGAACAATTTCACGGTTTTAATTACTCATCTTTCAAATTTGAAAGGGAAAACAAAATTTATACCTATGGCGGAAATGGTTTTTGGACATTCAATTTGGATATAAAGGTATTTGATGAGATTAATGGTCTATGGATGCCTTTACCTGTAAATGGAGATAAACCTTTTTTTGAGGGAGGTAAACAGTTGTTCTGTTTTTACGCTAATGATCAATTATTTGCTTATTTCCATTCGTATTCCCCTTATGATCGTTATCGATTCCCAATAGAAATAGATAAGGATAGGTTATTTATTTTCAATTTTGATAATTCAAAATGGACTTCTTCTAGTTTTTTTGATGAAATATTGCCCCTCCGAAGGCAAATAATGATTGAAACCCGACGGTTTTTTAATATTTATCATGAAGGATATCTTAGTTTTTTAATAGATAAAGAAACATTAACCTATTATTCTTTCCCTAGAGACATGCGTGATTTTGGATTTTTTGAAGATGTTTCTGAACAAAAATATAATATTGCCATAATTCGAGATTCGGTCTTATTGTATTCAAAACCTCCTGAAAGTAGCTTGACCCAAGTATACGATTTCAATTCAATAGCAGCAAATACCAACTTATCATTATTTCAAGTTAATACGTTGAAGCAATCGCCAGTAGATTATAGAATTTTACTGGGTTTAGTACTAGTATTGCTTTTTTGGGCTTTGTTTAAAATATGGAGGTTAATTCGATTGGTCAAGGTTTTTCCATATCCCCAACTGATTAGTTTTATCAACCAAGATATGGATCAAGATTTTTTAGACAATTGTTTGTTTGCAAACAACACTGCTAATTATACAAACATTAAATATAAAAGGTCCGAGATCATACAAGAGGTGAATAATAAGTACCAGAAGATTATAAAGATAAAAAGACTAAAATCTTTTGATGACAAAAGAATATATCAATATCGGGTGGAACTAACCATTAGTAAACCTTCTCAATGGTTATTACAAAAGGTAATTATTCCAAACTTAAAGATTGAGCACTAGAAATAGAAGCAGAAAATACTACCCCTGCTTTTACTGAGAAACCTGGTTTTAAAGTAATTGTTTCTGAGGCTTCGAAAGCAATGGGTCCTTGTTCTATAGGTTGATCGTATTCTAAATGTGCTACTCTAATTTCAGAATGAGAGGCTTTTTTGGGGTTTTCTGTTTTTTCAGTGTTAGATGGGTGATATTCAAGCTCCATTTCAACTAATTGAGTGCCGGATTTTTCTGTCCAGTCAACATAAGAAAATGAAGAGTGATGACTCTCTTGTATAGCTGTAATGGAAAGAAATAATAAGGTGAATGTTGCAGCTATTCTGAACATCCAAGAGGATTTTAAAGGCTCAACAGTATTTAAATTTGTAATAGTCTCTACAGGTATATCTTGAGCTAATTTTTGTAAAATTTTATCCGTTAAAAGGTCGGCATCTTCCTTTTTTAGTACTGGTTTCATCGTTTAATTTTTTAATAATTTTTTGATATAATCAGCTTCTCTAGGATTATTTTGTAAATACTCCGAAATTTTCTTTTTACCCTTAACAACCGCATTCCTACAAGCACCTTCACTTTGATAATTGGTTAAATGTAATATTTCTTTGTAGCTGTAACCTTTGGAAAACAAAAGCAAAACTTTAACCTGTTCTTCATTACCTATCCATTTATCTAATCTCTCCTTAATGATTGAGGCTATTTCTGAAGACTCTATACTTATTGGAGCTTTAGCAGGTTCTCCAAGTTCCCAAGCTATTTCATCAACTTGTACTTGAGGTGATTCTTTCCGCTCCTTGATAAAATCTAAAATTGCATATCCTGTAATTGTGGTGAAATAACTCGTTAGTTTAGTACCATCATTAAGTTTTAAACCTTTTTTAAAGCGAGTAACTATTTTATAATTAACATTGGCAAAAATAAAATCCCAATCCTCTGGATAAAGTTTAGGGTATTTAGACTGCCAATAAGCTTTAGCATATTGAGTAGCATATGAAAAAAAAATTTTTAAAATATCACTTTCATTCCCCTTTCCAGATACAATAGCATCAATTACTACGCTATCTTCAAGATAATGTTCTTTTTTCCCATCTTGTACGTTCAATACAACAATCATTTGTATTTTATTAGCTATATAAAATTACTAGTAGTCATCAAGTTAGCAAATTTATGCAAAAGGATTTTAAAGCATTTGCCAATAGATTAGTCAAAATGGGGAAACATTATGGAAAATGGGCTCGACGATCTCATACTTATTGCTATCGGATATATGATGCTGATCTTCCAGATTTTCCATTTTCTATTGATAAATACGAAGAGCGAATATTAGTTTCATTTTATGAAAAGGAAGGGGTTAACCAGATAGATGGTGATTTTTTTTACAATAGGTGTATGGAAATTATTAAAGATTACTTTTCATCTATTTCAGATGATCATTTTTATACTAAAGGAAGGCGCATACAAAAAGGAAAAAGTCAGTATGACAAATTGAATAAAACAGGAGAGGGTTTCGCAATTAGGGAAAACCAGTATCAATTTTGGGTTAATCTCTCTGATTACTTAGATTCTGGTTTGTTTTTAGATCATCGTGAAACTAGAAAAATGGTGGGAGAGTGGGCAGCTGGCAAAACAGTTTTGAACCTATTTGCTTATACGGGTTCTTTTTCTGTATATGCTACAGGAGGAGGAGCTGATTTAGTAGATACTGTAGATCTCTCAAACACCTACCTAGATTGGGCAAAAATAAATTTTGAATTAAATAACATAAAGGTTGAAAACCACAACTTTATCAGAGAGGACGTTATGAAGTGGTTGAAGGAACATAAAACTCATAAATATGATATTATTGTTTGTGATCCACCAACTTTTTCAAATTCAAAAAAGATGAAAGGAATTTTCGATGTGCAAAGAGACCACCATATGCTTATACAACAGTGCCTTTATTTATTAAATCCTGGAGGGAAACTAATTTTTTCCACCAACAACAGACAATTTAAAATGAAATATGAAGGCGATGGAAATTATGGAGGAAAAGAAATTACAAATCAAACAATACCTATGGATTTTAGAAATAAAAAAATCCATAGGTGTTATCTATTCGAATCAATAGGTTCCTAGCCTACCATCTGTTATTATCTCTTCCCCTATCTTCTCTAGGTTCAGCTTTCTTAACAACAATAGTTCGACCGTCTAGTTCTGAATCGTTCAAATCTTGGATAGCAGCCATCGCTTCGGAATCGTCATCCATCTCAACAAATCCAAATCCTCTGGATTTACCAGTGAATTTATCCATAATTACCTTGGCAGAGCTAACCGCTCCGTAAGCTTCAAAAGCAGATTTTAAATCATCGCTTTCAGTAGCGTAATTTAATTTTGCAACAAAAATGTTCATCTAAAAAAATTTAATAAATAAAAAATTCCCATTAGGGTAAAAAAATTCGAGAAGAAAAAAAGGGAATTTAACTTACAAAAATCGAAGGGATAAAGAAGAAAAAGCCTGATATTCAACCAAATATTTATAACACTCCAAAATTATGAGAATTTTTGTCAAAAATCAAATTTTATTGAGTTTCTATATCATATTGGTATTAACAATGACTTTTCAAGGGCCTAAAACTATAGCGCAAGCCCAAGATTTAATGACTATGAAGGAGGTAACTAGTGTAGATTTTGTCGAATCCGATACCACCATTCAATATGATGAAGACGCTTTCAACTTTGCAGAATTAAGAATTCCGAAAAACAATTTGAAAAATAAATTTCCGGTCTTAGTAATCCTTCACGGAGGTTGTTGGCTCTCCGCAGTAGCTAATGCTGATTTTATGAGGGGTTATGCAACTGAACTAGCTCGTGAAGGGTACGCTACATACAATGTAGAATATCGATCAGCTGACCACCCAGAGGGGGGGTGGCCAAATACATTTAACGATGTAAGAAATGCAATAAATGCCCTTTCCTCTCTTTCTGCAGATTATCCTATAAATCTAGATAAAATATTACTCATTGGGCATTCTGCAGGAGGGCATTTAGCACTTTGGGCATCGCTGTTTCCCAATAATCTCTCCAATGATTACGCCATAACACCATTAAATACCAAAATTCAAGGCATTGTAAGTTTAGCGGGAATAGTTGACCTTGAAAAATATTTTGACCCTACTAATCAATCTTGTGGAAGAGGGGTTGGACGCCTTATGGGTGGAAGCCCTGAGGAACTGCCTGATCTTTATCAAATGGGTTCACCCGTCAATCTTTATAGTTTTATTTCGAATACGCCTATTGTTTTAATCTCTGGAGAATTAGATCCAATTGTTACAGTAGACCATGTCAAAATATTAAGTGATGCGCATCCAGAAATTCAGCATTTAATCATACCACAATCTGGCCATTTTGAAATGGTAGTTCCCCAAACGGAAGCTTGGAAGCAAACATTAAATATTATCAAAAGTATGATCGATTAAATTCTTTCCAAATAACTACCATCTCCAAAACTCAAAAACCTAAAGTTGTTATTTAAAGCATAATCGTATATTTTTTTCCAATCTTCACCTACAAATGCAGCTACTAAAAGCAGCAGCGTACTCTGGGGTTGATGAAAATTAGTCACTAAACCATTAACTATCTTAAATAAATACCCAGGAATAATTAAAAGGGGAGTTCTAGCCTCAAAATAATCCAATTTTCGGGCTATACAGTGCTCAATAATTATTTCGATTATTGTTTCAGGCGCTGGTAATTTATCGGCCGATACTTGATAGGGTGTCCATTGATTGAAGGAAAAATTGGGGTCAGTAAGTTGAAGTCCTACCCAGTAAAGAGATTCTAACGTCCTTAGAGCAGTAGTCCCTACTGCCACAATATTTTTTTGTTGGGTTAAATGGTTTTTCAAATCCTGAAGGGTATTTAAAGGGATATTAAAATACTCCTCGTGCATTTGATGTTGGTTAATATCATTGTTTTTTACAGGTTTGAAAGTCCCTGCCCCCACATGTAAGGTGAGCTGGCAGATAGGGATTTGTTTTTTTTGAATTCGCTCTAGGACTTCTTCAGTAAGATGTAATCCTGCAGTGGGGGCTGCTACAGAACCTTTTTCTTTGGCAAAAACAGTCTGATATCTGATTTTATCTGATTCATCAGATTCCCGGTTGAGATAAGGAGGTAGGGGAACACGACCTACATTTTCAAGAATGGAACCAAAGGAAATGGCATCATTATCCCATTCAAATGCAATTAGCCACGCCTCCTCCATTGGCATTATTTTTTTAGCTTTTAATTCAATTTCTTCACCTTCAATAACAACTCTTCTATGGAGGAAATCAGATTTCCAACGCTTATTATTTCCAATGAATGCCTTCCATTTAACTTGCTTTTCAGTGCTGAAATTTAATTGATAATCCAAGGGTTCGTGGGGTTCCAAACAAAGGATTTCGATGGTGGCACCTGTATTTGTTTTGAAATACAAGCGAGCATATATTACGCGAGTATTATTAATATACAAAGCTGAACGACTGGAAATTAATTCATCCAAATGGTGAAAATTAGAAATAGAAAGTTCGTTTTTTCTATAGTGTAATAATTGGGCATCGGCCCGATTAGCTAAAGGGTGAATTGCAATTTTATCATCTGGTAAATGATAAGTAATATGTTTAAAATCAAAATTCATTGGTTTCCATTTCTTCGGTCACAAAATTAGAAGAAGGGGTTAAAAAAAAATATTTTTATGAGGTGAAAACAAATATTGAAAGTATATCTATTGAAAATTTCCAGTTCTCCATTTTACAATACGAAGAACCGCTATCTTTTTTAGATTTACTGCTTGCAAAAGGGGAAGACCATCCCGATGTATTAGATGAGAGGATTCCTTATTGGCTTGAATTATGGCCTTCAGCTCTGGCTCTTGGAAGACATTTATGTTCTTTGAAATCCATAATTAGTGGTCAAACGACTTTAGAATTGGGGTGTGGTATTGGGATACCCTCCATGGTGATAGAAAAATTGAAAGGACGACCAATTTTGTCTGATTATACCCGAGAAGCTCTTGATTTTTCAAAAAGTAACTGGCAATTGAATGTGGATCAGCTTCCTCCATTTATTGAATTAGACTGGCGAAATCCACCCTCCGACTTGAAAGTTAATTTTATTTTGGCTTCCGATATTGCTTACGAGCGCAGGTACTTTTCAGTTTTACCCCTTACTTTTAAGAAATTAATTAAGCCTGACGGCAAAATTTTCCTCAGTGAACCTGGTAGAACAATAGCCCGTGAATTTATTGATTGCCTCAAAAAAGAGGGGTTTGAAATTGATACTTTTTCTTATGAAGGCACCTTAAAAGGAAAGCATTATTGTGTGCAGGTATATGAGTTATCACCTCCCGCTTTAAACTAGGGTTTTCCTAAAGAATGATTAAAATATTATTATCAATAGACTCTAACTACCTTTATTTAGTTATAGTGTAACTATAAGGTCTTAAGTTGAGATCTATTATCCAAAGTAGTTGGCTCTGTAATCTTCTATAAAATTGCTAAACTTGAAAGTGAGAGGAGGTTATTAATTATCAAGATAAAAAAGAGCAAATATTCTGGAATGGATATTACTCAGCTCAAGCAAATGAAGGATATAGATAAAGAGTTGGCTCAATACGAGAAGGCTGTAGCTAATTTGACTTCACAAAAAACGGTATTAAAGGATATTATTGAAAAAAGTTATATCGCTTGGCGAGAAATGTGAAATGTCGATTGCAGTTTGTTGGCATTAATTTGAGGAAGGGATTTCAACAAGTGAGGATGGTAAACTTAGGAAGAGGTTTCTTTTTCCGAAGGAATTCTGATACTCGGACTGCAATTTTTTGCTGATATCTTCAAACTGTTGGAAGTGGCTCCAGCAAACGGTGCTGGAAAATCTTTATGAATAAATTCAACTTTTACTTTAATCAAATAAGATCCCTCCCAAGGCAGTGGTATCTGCCTTATTTTACTGGATGTATTCCAAGTTTTATTGCCTTTAGGATGTTCTGCGGTCCAAGTATATACGGCATAAATATTTTCTCTTTGAGCATAGCTTGGAATGGGAGTAAACATGCCCACTCGAGCAGTATTGTGTTGGAGGTCATATCCGCTGCAAATTTCAGTTCCATTGAGCGGAATAATTTCAGGAACATATTCCTCCTGCCCTTGTGTATTTTCAAGGATAAAAAAAAAGAAAATTAATATCGTGGCATACTTGAGCATATTCTAAATAACCACCAAATGATTTAAAAAGTTAGTTGTTTATTTATTTTTTTTACAAAGTACAATATAAAGTCAAGTCTGTTAAATATTATAACCTTGTGGGTGGCAAACAAAGTGCTGAAAGTATCGTATTTTGGGCCTCTAAAACAAATAGACATGATAGGTGAAATTAGCCAAAGTAGAGAAGTTTTTAACCTAAAAAAACTTTTTATAGAGACCAAACTGCCTGATAATCTTCAAGCTTTAGAGGTCATGGGGCATAACCTTTGGTGGAGCTGGGATGCAGAGGCTACTGAACTTTTTAGATCTATATGGCCCGAAAAATGGGAGGCTGCCAATTATAATCCTTTGGCTGTTTTGAGGATGCTTAATTCTTTTCAAACGAAAGAATTAAGTAATAATAAGGTATTTGTGGAGCAAGTTAAACGAGTGTATCGGAGGTTTGAGGCTTATATGGAAGTTCCTTTTAATCAATCAAAACCTTCGGTCACCTATTTCAGCATGGAATACGGTCTGCATATATCACTGAGGTTGTATTCTGGCGGTTTGGGTGTATTGGCAGGGGATTACTTAAAAGAGGCGAGTGATGAGGCTATTGATATGAATGCAATTGGTTTGCTCTATAGATATGGGTATTTTCAGCAACAAATATCCCTCCATGGGGATCAAATCAGTGATTATCCACCTCAAAAATTTACCGAATTACCTTTAACTCCAGCTAGAGATGAACAAGGAGAATGGGTCAAGATTAGTGTTCAATTACAAGACCGAACGGTATTTGCTAAAATTTGGGTCCTTAAGGTGGGAAGGATTAACTTGTTCTTGCTGGATGCTGATATTGACGAAAATGCCTGGGAAGATCGCACTCTAACTCATCAATTATATGGGGGTGATAACGAACACCGATTAAAGCAAGAGATTTTATTAGGTATAGGTGGTATAAAAGCTTTGAATGCAATGGGAATGGAATCTGATATTTACCATTGTAACGAAGGGCATGCAGCTTTTATGGGGTTAGAACGAATAAGATCTTTAATGCAGCGCGAAAAATTTGATTTTACCACTTCTCTTGAAAAGGTGAGAGCTTCCTCTTTATTTACCACCCACACACCAGTTCCGGCAGGCCACGACCATTTTTCTACAAACTTAATATCGGAGTATTTTAAAAATTATATTGTAGAATTAGATTTAAGTATGGATCAATTTATGGCTTTAGGAAAAATTCTACCAGATAATTTGGAAGAAGATTTTTCAATGAGCCATTTAGCTATTAGACTTTCCAAACAGGTCAATGGGGTGAGTAAACTCCATGGGCAAGTATCCCGAGAAATGTTTGAAGTACTCTATCCTGGATATATTGCAGAAGAAGTTCATATAGGCCATGTAACCAATAGTGTGCATTATCCAACTTGGATTGCTGAACCTTTGGATGCTTTATACCGAAATCACTTTGGTAAGGATTTTCTTGTAGACCAATCCAATCCGGAAAGATGGCAGCGGATAATGGAGGTAGATGATAAACAATTGTATGAGATTAGGACTGGCCTTAAGAGGAGACTTTTAGCGAAGATAGAAGAGAAGTTAAAGGAAGATTTACTAAAAAGAGGCGAGCATCCATCGACTATTTTTAAAACCATAAAACAAATTCAACCAAATGCGTTGGTAGTAGGATTTGCTAGAAGATTTGCTACTTACAAGCGCGCTCATTTATTATTTTCCGATTTAGATCGATTATCTCAACTGGTTAATCATTCTGAAAGACCTGTACTATTTTTGTTTTCGGGAAAAGCTCACCCTGCAGATAAAGGTGGCCAGGCATTGATTAAGCATATCATTGAAGTATCCAGAAGACCAGAATTTCTCGGCAAGATAATTTTCTTAGAAGGTTATAATATGGAATTAGCTAAATATTTGGTTCAAGGAGTTGATATTTGGTTAAATACCCCAACTAGGCCTTTAGAAGCATCTGGTACTAGTGGGATGAAAGCGGCTCTTAATGGAGTGGTCAATTTCAGTGTACTAGATGGATGGTGGGCTGAAGGTTATCGTCCTGATGCTGGATGGGCCTTGCAATTAGAACGAACCTATAAAGATCAGACTTTGCAAGATCAGTTAGATGCTGAGAATCTATATAATATTTTCGAAACTGAGATTGTGCCTACTTATTTTGATAAAAATGAGGAGGGAGTGCCGGTTCAGTGGATCAGTTATGTAAAGCATATTATAGCAGATGTTGCTCCGCACTTTACCATGAAAAGGATGATGGATGATTATTTCGAATATTTTTATCAGCCATTAAAAGCGAATAATGAAGCTTTATTAATTCAGGAAAGTACTTTTGAACATTTTATCCAATGGAAAAAGGATATTCAGGTAAAATGGGAGGGTTTAAGACGGACAGATATTAGACTAATGGATACTGAAAATGAATCTCTGGTGTTAGGAGAACCTTTTGATGCCACTCTTGAAATTTATTTGAATGGTATTGACGCTCAGTTCATTGGTTTGGAAGTAGTACTTTTCAAAAGAATAGACGAACATAAACTAGAATTGAAAACAGCTCATCCCATGCAATTAAAAGAGGTAGGTGCCGGAACAGCCATTTTTACCTGTAAATATGTCCCTGAATATGCTGGTGTTTTAGAATATGGATTTAGGGTATATCCTAAACATTCTCTATTGGCTCATAGACAAGATTTACCTTTAGTTAAATGGGTTTAATAACCTAAAATCCTTAACATATCCTCTGAGGATTGCTCCTCTTGATACAGTTTATCTACAAGGTTTCCCTTTGAGTCTTTGTAGATGAGAATGTGTTTTGGAGAAGGAATTAGGCAATGCTTGATTCCCCCATAACCTGCAATAGAATCTTGGTAAGCTCCCGTATGGAAAAACCCCAAATACAATGGTTCTTCATCCTGAGAATCATAAGACGGTAGGTAAACTTGACTTTCGTGAACTTCTGAGTTATAATAATCGGAGTTATCGCAGCTCAGTCCCCCAATATTGACCCTGCGGTATTCGTTATGCCATTTATTAATTGGCAATAAGATAAATCGCTCTCCAATGCCCCAAGTATCTGGTAATGTAGTCATAAGAGAATTATCAATCATATACCATGTCTCCGCATCGTTTTGTTGCTTTTGTGCTAAAACAGAAAATATGGTAGCCCCACTTTCTCCAACTGTGTATTTTCCAAATTCAGTAAAAATATCTGGTTCGGGAACTTCATCTTCTTCGCATGCAGATAATATATTAGCTACAATTTCCTTAACCATATATTTGTAATCGAATTCAAATCCTAGGGAATTTCTAATCGGCATTCCTCCACCAATATTTATGGCTTGAAGGTCTTTTGATATTTTTTTGATTTCGCAATATTTTTTAATTGCTTTTTTTAGCTCTCCCCAATAGTATAAAGAATCTTTAATCCCCGTATCGACAAAGAAATGGAGCATTTTTAGTTTAAACTTGGGGTTATTAGCAATTTTTTCTTTGTAAAATTCAGTTACTTTCGAGTTTCTAATTCCAAGTCTTGATGTATAGAACTCAAAATTTGGTTCTTCTTCTGTTGCTACTCTAATGCCTATATTACAAGTCCCCTTTATATGTTTATCATAGTAGTCGATTTCAAACATATTATCCAATACAGGAATCACATTTTCAAATCCATCATTAATTAGGGCGGTAATTTTTGTTAAATATGTCTCGTTTTTTAGCCCGTTACATACGATTATAGTTTTTTTAGTGATTCTTTTAAAACGGTATAGTTTTCTCACTAAATCTATATCAAAGGCGGAGGAGGTTTCCAAATGTACATCGTGTTTGAGTACCTCGTTAATAACATAGCTGAAATGAGAGCTTTTGGTACAATAACAATAATAATATTGGCCTCTATAACCTTGGGAATTCATGGCTCTTGTAAAGAGGTTTCTCGCCTTTTTGATTTGGCTGCCTATCTTAGGAAGATAAGTTAATTTCAGGGGTGTTCCGTATTTTTCTATTAGATATTTAAGGGGAACCCCATTGAATACCAAACTTTTATTTTCAATATCAAAACCTTCCTGAGGAAAATAAAAAGTTTGATCGATTAGGTCGAAATAAGTGTTAGTCAACGCACAGTTTATTTAAGGATTAAACCATAGCCGACCGGAATCGGATTTGCAAAAGTATAAGAAATAATTTAATTTTTATATTTAGGTAAAAAATGGAAAAAATCGATGCTTTGAACCAAGTGGCTGCTTTTCATCAACTTTTTCAACATCCGGTTTTGACAAAGCCAACTATTCCAGATTCAAAGCGTTGTGGATTGCGAATTTCCCTATTAAAAGAGGAATTAGAGGAGTTAAAAGAGGCTATTGAAGAGCATGATATAGTAGGAATAGCTGATGCCTTATGTGACCTTCAGTATGTTCTGTCAGGAGCAGTTTTGGAGTTTGGCTTGGGGGAACTATTCAAAAGTTTATTTGACGAAGTCCAAAGGAGTAACATGAGTAAGGCTTGTGATTCGGAAGAAGATGCTATAGCTACCGTTGAATATTATTCAAAAGAACGTCAGACTAAGGCCTTTTATCAAAAAGTTGATGGCAAATGGATGGTTTATCGGGAAGGGGATCGTAAAACTCTAAAATCTATTAGATATACCCCTCCCAATCTTGAAAAAATAATCAATAATTCATAATTATAATCTATGAGAAACCTTTTTATTATTTGTTTGATAGGTGGTACTTTTTTGTTGAATGCTCAGCATTCTGCCATTCCTTCCAAGGTTCAATTGGAGGCTAATCTTCGTTTTTTGGCCTCTGATGCCCTTCAAGGTAGAAGAACAGGTTCTGCCGGGAATCAAATAGCCGGAGAATTTATTGCTAATTTTTTTGAGGGTTTGGGACTGATAGCTCCAATAGATGCTCCTGAATATAAGCAGATGGTGCCTTTAGAAGAAAAAATTCCGCCTGTAGAAGCTTCATTAACTATTGGTGAAACTTCCTATGATTTTGGGGAAGATTTCATCATTCTAAGTGGAAAGGAAGGAGAATTTGAAGCTCCTATTATATTTGCAGGTCATGGTTGGATTAATGAAGAAGGTACTCACAATGATTATGAAGGATTGGACGTATCTGGTAAAATTGTTTTAGTCTTGCCGGGCCCACCTGATGTTCAAGATCCCAATCAAATATTTAGAGCTATGGGATGGAAGAAGAAGTTAGCTGCTGAAAGGGGCGCAGTTGGTTTAATTGAGCTTTATAGGATGCAATTTCCCTGGCCTTTTTTCAAGAGGTATTTTGGAAGGCCAAGCATTTCTTTTTCCGATGGAGAGGAAACAACTGATGCAGAGCAGCATCTAATTTATGGTTGGCTAAAGGAAAAGGAACCTATATTGCTGGAAAGCTTTGATTCCAGGGCTACTATTCAATCTTCTGGTATGTATGCGGAAAAGTTGGAAACTTTCAATGTAATAGGGATAATAGAAGGTTCAGATCCCGAATTGGAAGAGGAGTATATGTTATTAACTGCACATTACGATCATGTTGGTATGGGTAAAAATGGTGGTGGAGCTTTTACAGAGGAAGATAGTATTTTTAATGGAGCAAGAGATAACGGAATGGGAACTATAGCTTTGATGGCTGCTGCTCATTCTTTTGCCATTAGCCCTCCTAAAAGATCGGTAATTATGTTAGCAGTCACTGGGGAGGAAATTGGATTACTTGGCAGTCAATATTATGCGGATAATCCCCTAGTCCCATTGGATCAAACGATATTTAACCTCAATACAGATGGTGCTGGATATAACGATATTACTACCATTTCAATGATTGGATTTGGAAGGACGGGAACGGATGAAGCTTTAAAAGAGGGCGCAGCTAGTGCAGGGTTAACTATTATCCCCAATCCTTCTGAGGAACAAGGATTATTTGACCGATCTGATAATGTTTCATTTGCCAGGCTCGGTGTTCCGGCAATTACCTTAAGCCCAGGTTTTGAAGCTTTTGACGAAGAAATCAGAAAATATTATCATCAAGTTACAGATGAAGCTGATAGTGTTGATTTTGACTATCTATATCTTTATTGTAAAGCTTTTGAAAAGGCAGCAAGGAATATAGCAAATATGAGCACTAGACCTTTTTGGTTGCCGGGAGATAAATATGAAAATGCTGGGAAAGCACTATATGGAAATTAGAAAAAAAAAGGCCTTCTGGAATCTTTTAATCAGAAGGCCTTTTTTTTATTATTCAACCTTTACGTCTATAGGTTTTCTTGGTAATTTTTCATCTCGTTGGGCTGTATGCCAAACAAATGAAGCGATGATGGTAGCTGCTTGCATTAAATCTTCCCCTACTAAATGATCTAAATTATCCATATTACTATGGTGAGTTCTAGTGGAATAAGCCATTGGATCTTGAATGAATTGGAATCCTGGAATTCCAGCAGCATCAAATGCAAGATGATCCGTTCCTCCTGTATTACTCAATGATAGGGTAGTTGCTCCCATATCTTTAAAATCATCTAACCAAGGTCTAAAGATGGTACCAACCTGTGTATTTCCCTGAAGGTATACCCCTCTAATTTTACCTGTGCCATTATCCAAATTGTAATAGGCTGAAATATTTTCTTGTTCGGGTTTTAAAGATTGTACTGTTCTTCCTTCTACATTAGCATAATTATCAGCTACATAAGCCCTTGAACCAAACAATCCTTGTTCTTCACCCGTCCACAGGGCTAATCTTAGGGTTCTTCTGGGCTTTACGCCAGTTTCCTCGATGGTTTTCAAAAGAATTCTAGCAGCTTCCATCATCACACTGGATCCTGCTCCATTATCTGTAGCTCCTGTTCCTGTATGCCAAGAATCAAAATGAGCTCCAAACATGACTACTTCTTCTTTTAAATCGGTACCTGGGATTTCAGCAATAATATTATGCTCCATGCCATCTTCATTGGAATAGGAAACTTGTAAATCCAAGGTCAACTCTACTGGAAGTCCTTTATTGAGCATTCTAAATATACGATTGTAGTGTTCCACAGCCAAGGTTACCTGAGGAACTACATAAGCCCCGTTGTCTCTTACGTTAGTGCTACCTGAACGAGCTCCTGAAACGAATACCGTGCCTAGGTCTCCTTTATAGCTTCTATCTAAAACAGCTAAGGGTTTTTCGGATTCGATGAAATCCCAAAGTATCCTATTAAATGAAAATCTTCCTTGATTAAAGCGTCCACTTCCAGGTCTTGGCGTAGGAGCTGGTGCATTAGCCAGATTTAAAAGGCTTGCATTATCATGCCTTTTCGCTGGAGCTTCAAACCATTCTTCAGTATTTCTTATAGTGTCGATTAAAACAAACTTTCCGGTTAACTGGCCTTCATATTTTTTTAAATCCTCTTCATCTGAGGCTTGAAGAAAAATGACTTCTCCTTTTGCATTATCAACTCCACTAGACCATGCTTTTGGATATCCAATAATTGGAAAGTAATTGGGGGAAGTTGCATGCATTTCAAATCGATTCAATGTCCATCCTCTTCCAAATGGACCCCATTGGTGAAGAGAAACATTTTCCATACCCCAATCTGTTAAAGTTTTTACTGCCCAATCAGTAGCTTTATCCAACATAGGTGATCCTGTTAATCGGGGACCATATACATCCGTCATCCACCCAGCTATTTCCATTACCTGACTATGTTCTAAGCCATGTTTTTTGATTGTTTCTAACGCTGATTGATCCACATTTTCCTGTGCAAAAGTGGAAGCTCCTCCCCATAACAGAAGGACGGTCAAAAAGGCTAATTTTTTCATTTTGAATTAAGGTTACATTTAAAAATTTTTTTCTGTCAGTAATTTAATTAATTTAAGGCAACTCAAAAGAATTAATCTAAAAATGAAATGAACTATGGAAAATAAAAATAGTGAGTTACCTTATGTAGGGTCTGGTACAACTTTACCAGAAACTACCTTAAAGGCTATTGTATTGGGAGCCTTACTTTCTGTAGTACTAGCTTCTGCTAATGCATATCTCGGTTTATTTGCTGGACTCACTGTTTCCGCTAGTATTCCAGCTGCTGTACTTTCCATGGCGATACTTCGTTTGTTTAGAAATTATAATATACTTGAGAATAATATAGTACAAACCGCTGCATCAGCTGGAGAGTCCTTGGCCGCTGGTGTTATTTTTACCTTCCCTGCTTTGGTACTAATGGGGTATTGGACGAGTTTTAATTATTTGGAGACCGTATTGATTGCGTTATGCGGAGGAGTCCTGGGTGTTCTTTTTACTATTCCATTGCGAAGTGCTTTAATTGTGCAACAAAAATTAAAATTTCCCGAAGGGGTTGCGACTGCTGAAGTTTTAAAAACGGGAGAAAAGGGAGGAGGGTCTATCAAGTATTTGATTATTGGAGGTCTAACTGGGGCGCTCGTTAAATTTGGGGAAGCTGGATTGAAAATTTGGAATAGTGTTGCTGAGGCAGCTGCTATAAGTTCTCAAAAAATTTATGGATATATAGGGATGAATTTATCCCCTGCACTAATTGCAGTAGGTTATATTGTAGGGATTAGAATTGCCATTTTGGTATTTGCCGGAGGTGTCATCAGTTGGTGGATAGGTATACCTATTTATATTTATGTAAATGATGTAACCGTTGAAAACGTCAATGCTATCGGAGGGGAGATTTGGAGTTCTCAGATTAGGTATTTAGGAGTTGGTGCTATGGTAGTCGGTGGTATCTGGGCATTAATAAGTATGAGGGGTTCTATAGTTTATGCAGTACAAGGCGGCATCCAAGCTTTGAAGAAAAAATCTAATGAAGAGGCAAATCGAACAGAAAAGGATACCCCAATGTCTCTTGTAATTATGGGGATAGGGGTAATGGTGGTTCCGGTATTTATAATTTATTACCGAGAAATATTAGCTGCTGACATATCTATCCTTATGGCTTTGCTTATGATTATTGCTGGATTTTTGTTTTCTGCGGTGGCTGGATATATGGCGGGATTAGTGGGGAGTTCCAATAATCCAATTTCTGGAGTCACGATTGCTACCATTCTAACTTCTTCCCTCATTTTATTGGCATTGTTGGGATCAGGGGCGGAAAAGGGACCTGCAGCAGCTATCCTCATTGGAGCAGTGGTATGTTGTGCAGCAGCAATTGCAGGGGATAATATGCAAGATTTGAAAGCTGGCCACCTTTTAGGGGCAACTCCTCAAAAGCAACAAATTATGCAAATGATCGGCGTAGTGTCTGCTGCCTTGGCACTTCCATTAGTGCTTGACTTACTCAATACTGCCTATGGCTTTGGTCCAGCTACCGAAGCTCAACCTGATGCTTTGGCTGCGCCCCAAGCAACCTTAATGGAAAGCGTTGCAAGAGGGGTTTTTTCTGGCGATTTACCTTGGACTATGGTATATATCGGAATGGGAATAGGGATAGCCATAATAGTATTAGATCAATGGCTTAAGAAAATAGGAAGTGATTTTTCTGTTCCAGTTTTAGCAGTTGCCGTGGGTTTATATCTACCCTTTGAATTGGATAGTGCCATCATGTTGGGAGGAATAGTTTCTTGGTTGGTCAAAATATACAGTCAAAATAAGAAGGATAAGTTGCCTCAAACTGAGTATCAGGCAAAGAATCATCAGAGTGAAAAAGACGGATTATTATTTGCATCGGGTTTAATTACCGGAGAAGCCCTCATCGGAATATTTTTAGCAATACCGGTTGCGATATATGGGACTTCTGACTTTATGGCAATTTTTGAAGATCCCATTGGTAGTGGCCCAGGACTTTTAATTGTAGGATTGGTAACGTTTTGGTTGTATTGGGCTGCACGGTCCGCTTTCAATAGGAACTAATGAGAAAGGGGTTAAATATCCCCTCTCATTAATTCTTGAACCCTCATCAACCCAGCATTGGATAATTGGTATTTTACGGTTTTACCCTTTCCAGGAATATCGCTGGTAGAAAACATTTCCTTATGTTTTTTTAGTTGAGTTGAAATGTTGGTTTTATTGATTTCATTACCTAGATGATGGGTAATGTCTGCAATAAAGGTGGACGGTACTCCTCTTTCTCCATATACTTCTAGGATAAAGTAAAAAGACAATAATATTCTGTTGAGTTGATTACGTCCAGTGAGGATGTTCTTTTTTACTTTGGGAGAATATGGGGATTCTCTAATTGCATTAGCAACCTTAATAGCCTCCAATTCTTCTTCCACTTCAACAATCTCAGCAATCTTTGGCCCCCTCTTTTTAATAATTTTCTTTGGCTTAGGAGATTTTTTCTCTTCTTTAGTTTTAGAGTCTATAAAAACTTCACTGTTAAAAGGGGAGGGCTCCGAAGCGGGTATTAACTTTTGACTCTCAGCATTATCGAACTTACCCGTACTTAGTTGAACAAATTCCCTGATTTTAGAATCGATAAAATCTTTATCATCGGATTGGACTTCAAACTGAACGGATCCAGAACTAAATTTAAAATGATAGGTTTTTTCCATAAGGCAGTGCAGTTATTTGTATAATTTAATTCAAATATAATATAAAAATTTAATTATATTATACTTGCTGCGCTTGAAAGGTCACTTTTTATGTCTTCAATATGTTCTAGTCCTACTGAAATCCTAATCAAACTAGGCGTAATCCCCACTGCTAAACGTTCCTCTTCAGTTAATTTAGAATGAGTGGTAGAAGCTGGATGGGTAATTATGGTTCTTGTATCTCCTAGATTGGCGCTGATAGAGCAAAGCCGAGTTTGATTTATAAATTCCATAGCTTTTTTCTTTCCTCCTTCGATTTCAAATGCAATAATTCCCCCTCCTAATTTCATTTGATTTTTAGCCAATTCATGTTGTGGATGGTTGCTTTGAAAAGGATATAGAACCCTTAGAATTCCGGGGAGTGTAGTCAAATAATCAGCAAGGTGGCTGGCATTTTGACAATGTTTCTCCATTCTAACAGCAAGTGTTTCTATGCTTTTTTCTAGAATCCAAGCATTAAATGGAGACATCGCTGGACCTGTATGTTTCGAGAAAAATTTAATTTTTTCCATGGTTTTTGAATCTGATAAAACCAGTCCCCCTAAGACTCTGCCTTGTCCATCCAACCATTTAGTTGCTGAGTGAACTACAATATCAGCGCCCAAATCCAAGAGTTTTTACAAATACGGTGTTGCGAAACAATTATCTACATTAAGTATAATATTATTTTTCTTTGCGATTTGACTTAACATTTTTAGATCTATAATCGCTAAACCTGGATTAGAAGGAGTCTCTACCATAATCATTTTGGTATTAGGCTGTATGGCCTCCTCCCAAGTTTGACGAGTAGCTTGCGGATCTACGAAAGTATAAGATATTCCCCATTGAGGAAGTATAGCGGTAATTATTTGAAATGTTGAACCAAATAAGGCTTTTGATGCCACCAAATGATCTCCATTTTTTAATAATGGTGCACAGCTAGCAAAAACTGCTGCCATTCCTGAAGCTGTTGCTATTCCGTCTTCAGCATTTTCCAGTTCGCACATCTTGGCAATAAGTCCATCTGTATTAGGATTAGAATATCTAGAATAAATAATTCCATTTTCCCGTCCATCAAAAGTGGCCTCCATAATTTGAGCATTGGGAAAAGTAAAACTAGAGGTGGGGAAAATGGGTG
>CALAZP010000136.1 GCA_937926355.1 uncultured Saprospirales bacterium | reverse complement strand
CATCCATTAGAATCAATTGCCCATGCCGAAATGGAATAACCTTTTGAATTGGAAAAGGAAGTATCCAAAACATTTCCCGATATCAAATTTCCATCAATAGACCAAAATGTTTGAATAGTAGCTGCACTTTGAGTGTAGTATTGGTCATTATTTGAGAAAACAAAAGAGGGTTCTAATCTGAAGTTTTCATCAGGGCAAATAGATAATTCCTGGTCTTGGGTATAATAACTAGAGGCATTGAGAAGATCTATATTCACTTCAAAGTCCTGACAAGGAATACCACAACTTACCTCTAATTCCCAATTTTCAGGCATATTAGAATTAATATTAGGCTCGTAAAGGAGGGTAAGACATCCTGAGGGGTTCGTCAAACTAGCTTTAACTTCAAAATCTTTTTCGTTTCCAGCAATTTCTTGTACCGATCCAATTCTATCAGAGGCGATATCTGGCCCATTGTAAAAAATAAGGGAGTCTCTTGGGTCTTTGGTGAAATTGGTGAAACTCCATACCATTCTCAATTGAGTGGTTTGTTCGGGACATCTCGTTATTATTACCCTTGAATTTCCACTATTGTCCAAAAGATTCTCTAAGTCATCTTTAGTAATCAAGTCCATGCAGGTGGTATCTATGAGGCTTAAACTTTGTGCCCCAAGAGAAAGACCTGCAACCAAGCCAATCATTACTCCACAAATTTTAATCCACTGCTTTTCCATGTAGAGGTATAACGATTGGTTTACTTTCCATATTATGACAATAATCCATATTGATTTAGCAAATATAAAGGTTCAGCATTTATTTATATTTGTTAAAAAATAATTATGCAATTAATTGATGGAAAGGCACTTGCTCAAAAAATAAAGTTAGACATAGCTCAAAAGGTTCAAAGCCACATTCAGGCTGGGAACAGGTCTCCCCATCTTGCTGCTGTTTTGGTAGGGGAAGACCCCGCCAGTAATATTTATGTAAAAAATAAAGTAAAATCTTGTGAAGAAGTAGGCTTTCAATCCACTTTAATTCGACGACCTACTTCCATTACCGAAGATGAATTGCTATCAATTATACATTCTCTCAATGAAGATCCACTAATTGATGGGTTCATCGTCCAATTGCCTTTGCCTCAACATATTAACGAAGAGGTAGTGACCATGGCGATTCATCCGTCTAAAGACGTTGATGGGTTTCACCCGGAGAATTTTGGAAGAATGGCTCAAGGTATGAATTGTTATCTTCCAGCAACTCCATGTGGGATAATAGAAATGTTAAAAGCCTATCAAATTGAAACCTCCGGTAAAAAAGCAGTTGTGGTGGGGCGAAGTAATATTGTAGGTACACCTATGAGTATTCTTTTATCGAGGAAAGGGCCACAAGGAGATGCAACTGTTACCCTTTGCCATAGTAAAACCACTGATTTAAAAGAGTTCACTAAAGAAGCCGATATCCTAATAGCAGCTATTGGTCGTTCCAATTTTATTACTGGTGATATGGTAAAGGAAGGTGCTGTAGTAATCGATGTAGGGATGAATCGAATAGATAAAAAATTATCTGGCGACGTTCACTTTGAAAGCGTAGCCTCTAAAACTTCCTACATCACTCCTGTTCCGGGTGGAGTAGGTCCTATGACTGTAGTTTCACTGCTTTTAAACACCCTTAAAGCAGCGAGAAAAGAAATTTACTAATAAATTTTGGTCATGAGTTATTCTGTATTTTCTTTCGTTGGATCTTTTTCAAA
>CALAZP010000135.1 GCA_937926355.1 uncultured Saprospirales bacterium | reverse complement strand
AAAAAAAAAATGAAACGGGCATAGAAAAACGCCCTTCCTCGGTGGTTAATAAGCCTCAACTTGTTGATAATAAGCCCCAATCTGTTAATAAGTCGACCCATATAGTTGCAGAGCCACTGACTCCAAGCGCCAATATGGTAAGTGGTATTAAGAAAATGCCCAAGTTGAGGAGTATAGATCAGTTGGCGGAGGAAATTATTAAAACAGAGGAAAAAGAAAAATTAATATCATTCCCTGAGTTTAATTTAGAAAATCTAAAAGCGTATTGGTCTAAATACGTAGAAGAGGTTAACCAGGATGGAATCAAACCATTATTGAGAAATACGGAATTGAGGATTGAAAAAAATAACGTCATTGCAGAAACGGGGACTTCCTTGGGTGAGGCTGCTCTTAAGGCTGAATTAAGTTTGATGGAAGGACTCAGAACTTTTTTTGGAAAAAAGGACTTGATGATGAAGGTAGTTATTAATAAAAAAAATAAACGGATCATTAAGAAGGTGCCCAAACCGTTATCTAACAAAGAAAAGTACGAAGTTTTATTGGCAAAATATCCGTTAGTAGAGGCGCTGCAGCAGACTTTTGAACTCAATTTCGACGACAATTAATAAATTTTATTCTAACATTTTAGCATGGTAAAGAAGACAAAACCTGCCTTTGAAAGGGTATTGGCTAGTTTGAATATTTCACAAAAAAAAGCAGTAGAAACGATTGAAGGTCCGGTGATGGTAATTGCGGGTCCCGGTACAGGAAAAACGCATATTCTAGCTGCTAGAATAGGGAAGATTCTTATGGAGACGGATGCCCAACCTGAGAATATTTTATGCCTTACCTTCACTGAATCTGGTGTTTGGGCGATGCGCAAGCGACTGGTGGAGTTTATCGGGATTCCCGGCCATAAAGTGGCTATTCATACGTTTCATTCCTTTTGTAATATGGTCATCCAACAATATCCTGAAAAATTTGGCCACCACAATATGCAGGTGATATCGGACTTAGACCGCATAGATTTGATAAGGAGGGTGTTGGATCAATTGCCAGCAGATAGTTTATTAATCAGTAAGGCTGGCGGTCGATATGCAAAAGAGAGAAATGTTAGAAGTCTGTTTAACACAATGAAGTTTGAAAATTGGACTTATGCTAAAATAGAAAAAGCGGTATCAGATTATTTGGGGAATCTTCATGAAAAAGAAGGGTTTTATTACAAAAGATCTAATTCAAAAAGGGGTATAAAAATTGGGGACCCTCATACTATAAATATAGAGAAGGAGAAAAAAAAGATGGAGGCCACTTTGGAAGCGGCTAAATGCTTTGAAGTTTACGAAAGCTACTTGCAAAAGGAAGGGTGGTATGAATATGGGGATATGATTAATTGGGTACTCAAAGCTTTCCAGGAAGACGATTCTATTTTGGCAGAATACAGGGAGAGGTATTTATATTTTTTGGTTGATGAATTTCAAGATACGAATGGATCTCAAAGTCAGATTTTGCAATTATTGGCTGATTTTTGGGAAGCGCCTAACCTTTTTATTGTTGGTGATGATGATCAAGCGATTTATGAATTTCAAGGGGCAAGGTTAGAGAATCTCAAGAACATTTACCAAAAATACGGTAATGATATGGAGTTAGTGGTTTTGGAAGACAATTATCGGTCTACACAAGAGATTCTTGATGCGGCGTCTTATTCTATAGAAAATAATGAATTAAGGGCCATTAATAAGCTGGGAAATGCAACTTTAACCAAAAAATTGATAGCCAAGAATAGGTCAATTGCCGATTTGAAAGAGGGTATAAAAGTCATCCAATACGAGAATGATTTGCAGGAAATGATGGGCGTTAAAGAAGAAATTATTAGACTTCATCAAAACGGTACAGCATACAGTGAAATGGCTGTTATTTTCTACTTAAACAAGGATGGAGAGGAATTGGCATCTTACCTCCAGCAGTTTGGTATTCCTGTACAGTTGAGAAAACAAGTAGATATTCTTAGGTTGCCCCTTTTCAAACAGATTTATAACCTATTGAATTACTTGGACCAAGAAGCTCATGTGCCTTTTTCTGGAGAGCATTTATTATTTCCAATTCTGCATTACGATTGTATGGAAGTAGGGGCTTCTACCTTAGCGAGAATGGCAATGTACAGAAGAAACATGGAGGGAAAAAAATGTTATTGGAGGGAGTTAATGATGGATGAATCCAATTTAGAGCCTGCGGATTTAAGGGAGGAGGAAAAAGAAAGAGTATGGAACGCGGGGAAATTTTTAGAAAAATGGATCAATCAGGTTCATCAAATGTCTGTTTTGGAATTGGTCGGGTCTTTAGTTTGGGAAAGTGGGTTGATGGAGCAGATACTTAAAGGAGATTCTAAAGAGGTCGATTTACAAATGATTAAGAGTTTTTTGGTTTTTATCGAAGATGAAATCAAAAGAGATCCGACGTTGAATTTAAGCAACTTGTTGGGTAAATTATACCGAATGATGGAGCATTATATTTCTATTCCAATTTTTATTGGAACGGGGAATAAGAATGCAGTTCATTTGATTACTGCCCACAGTTCTAAAGGATTGGAGTTTGAAAATGTGTGGATGGTTAAATTGACCAAAGACAATTGGGAAAACAAAAAAGGCAACTCAAATGCTTTTGCCTTACCCGATACATTGACTTTGAGTGGGGTGGAGGATCATTTAGAAGCCAAAAGGAGACTGTTTTATGTGGCTATGACTCGAGCAAAAAAGCAATTACATCTTTCTTTTGGTTTGGAGAACAATGGCAAACAAATGACTCATAGCCAATTTATTGATGAAGTAATAACCAATACGCAACACCCCATTCAAGCTAAAGCATTTGAGGATGCAGCTATTTCGGAAGCTATTTTAGATACTATAAAAACGTATGGAATTCGTCAAGCTTTGGAAAATGAATCTGATCAGCTGGAAGCATTTTTTGAACATTGGGCGTTAAGTGCCTCTTCGTTCAATGAATATTTAAGATGCCCTATTTCCTTTTATTTCAATCAGGTTTTGGGTGTACCTCGACCATCGAATGATCATTTGACCTATGGTATGGTGATTCACAGGGCTTTAGAACGTTATTTTAGGTGGGTGGCCAATGACTCCACCAAGTTCGATAATTCAAAGCCCTTAATGGAGTATTTTGAGGAAGAAATGAATAGGAGAAGAGGTTTTTTCACTCCTCAAATGATGGATATTTTTGAACATTTAGGTAAGAGCACTTTGGAGGAATACCACAAGAAATCTGCCAATAAATGGCTTTCAAATTATCATGTGGAATATGAAGTGAAGAGAACTGTTTTTGAAGGAGTACCCCTTACAGGAAAAATTGATAAATGTGAATATCTATCAGATGGAAGTATGAGGGTAATTGACTACAAGACTTCTAAACCGGATAATAATAGATTGAAAGAAATCGTACCAGAGGGGCCTCATAAGGGTACCTATCGGATTCAATTATATTTTTATAAGGTCTTGCTGGAGAGTTTTCTTTCAAAAGGTTCGCTTGTGAAGTTTGGAGAAATCGATTACACTGGACATCAAAAGGAAGAAAAAACAGCTTCTCATTTGGTTGAATTCGACCATGAAGAATTAGAAGTTTTCCAACGTCTTTTGGTAGATACTTATAAAAAAATAAGGAACCTTGAATTTGACGAGGGATGCGGTGATGTAAAATGTAACTGGTGTTCCTTCGTCAAATCCAAGGGTATTTTATTCTAATAAGCGTTTACTAATAGCATCTGAGCTTCTAAAAGAACCCCATCTTTACTGTAGATGGATACATTGTACAAGCCATTTTCCCAATGGTTTAAATCAATTTCTTCTGTAGCAGCAAGATTAGTATCGTACTGTTTTGAATGCATCAATTTGCCTTCGTTATTGAAAATTTTCAATACGAATGGTTTTTCAGATTGCGAGTTAAAGGTCAAAAATGCTTTTTTGGATGCGGGATTTGGATATATTTTCCAAAGCAGTTGCTCTCCAACTATTTTAGTTTGTGGTTCAATTGGAATAATGGAGGGATTGGTGCACTGAATAAACTGATACACATAATCGGTACATCCTCTATTATCGGTTACCTCCAACTCAAACAGGGATGTTCCGGTACCTGCTGAAAAAGAAATTTCGGACGCATTCCGATTGGAGGTGATTACTGCATTTCCTTGAGGTACAGACCATCGATAGGTATATGGAGGGGTTCCTCCAGCGGCCAAAGCTGATAAGGCGATATTATTGGTTCCACATATTACTGGGGAAGCGGGTACTTGAATAAAAGAGGTTAAGGAAGGATTTAATGTAATGACCTGTTTGGCGCTGATTTTATTACCACACTGATCTTCAGCGGTCCAAGTTCTTGTTACGGTGCTGCTTCCTCCAATAGGAATGGGATTCGTTTCGGAAAAGGTAACAACAGGATTGTTGTCACATCCATCGGTGGCGAATACATTAGTCGGTACAGGAGGTAAAATAGTGGTACAGATATCATCGGGGACGTTTACCAATGTTGGTTTTTCATTATCAAATAGGTTTAAATAAATCACAAAGGTTGAAATGTTGTTACAATTATCTGTTGCAGTCCAAGTGATTTTGTAATCCACTACATCTAGATTACAAGACTCCAGATTCCCAATTTGCTCAACTGTTTTTTCCAAAGTAGGATTAGGGTCACATAAATCAGATGCAGAAGCATAAGAATTGTCAATGATTAAAAGAGAAGCTTGATCGCAATCCACCAGCAACTCAGCTCCATTTTCAACATACCTTAGCTCAGGATTATCAAAAGAAATAGTTGGTGCTGAATCGTCAATTAGAAAAACAGTTTGACTTACATCCGCTCTATTTCCACAGGCATCCGTTGCAGACCATACTCTTATTAATCGCACATTGTTGCACTCATCATAGATTATATTTTCAGAAAAATTAACATTTAAACTAGAACAATTATCGGATGCAATAATCTCTGGAACAGGGGGGATATTGGAACAAGTACCAATTAATTCAGGCGTTGGAATTGGATGAAATTCCGGTGCTTGTCTATCGACGATGGCCATATAAAAAGAATATTCGGCCTCATAGTTACATTCATCAAAAGCTTTCCAAGTACAGAGTAATAATTTTTCATAACCTTTTTCATCACAGGCACTTCCTATAGCCTGATCGATAACGACCTCACTAAACTCAATTCTTGGAGCAGTACAACCGTCGATAGCTCTTACTGCTGTCTGTGGAAGTGGGGGTTCTAATAAGGGACAGTCTATATATACAGTATCTAGGTGGTTAACATTTTCGATGCCGGGGTAATCGTGCAGTAGAACAGGAGGACTGGCATCGGATTCTACAATAATTTCCTGGGTACAAGGAAGGGATTCATTGCCGCAGGCATCAGTAGCGGTATAGGTTCGTGTATAAATGATATTAAAAGGAGCACATCCCGATTCATTGTTACTCACGTCGCTTACCCATTGAACAATTATTCCATCTGTATTCAGTTTCTGATTTGAACTGCTTTTATTAGCGCTACAAGATGCTGATAGTTTGACGTGATAATAATCTTTATTAGTCCTAACTAAAACTACTAAATCTTCGGGCACTTTATTGACAGGCAGGGTATATTTAAAAGTTTCAGTTTTTCCAAGGGAAAAGAAAGTACTCAGAGGATTAAACCTTAAAAAGTGCAAAAATTGGCTGGTTGGATTTTCTATGGTATAATCACCCAAGGTCCCTTCATATAGGCTATTGTGCTCTGGATAGGTTGCTGCCGTTTTGGAAGGTAGTTGAAAGGAAACATACCGGATGTTAGCATCACAATTATTCACTATTTCGAAAGAAAGTTCAACCTGAGCACTTCCAATAGTTGTTTTGCCAAGGAAGGTAACTGTAATACAATCATCTGAACCTTCATCGCAGATACCTCCTAGAAATTCGTTGGATGGATTTTCTTCGGAGAAATTTGGTATGAATAAAGAGCAATCATCATTTACCTGCCCCCCTAAAAAATCTATTCTGGGCAGATTGGCATCACACGCTATTACGGTATCTGGAGGACAAGTGATATCAGGCGGTTGGTTGTCCGTGATAAAGATTCTAGAAAAGCAAGAAGCAGTGGTTAATCC
The DNA here is from genome assembly GCA_937926355.1 of uncultured Saprospirales bacterium. Classification (GTDB taxonomy): domain Bacteria; phylum Bacteroidota; class Bacteroidia; order Chitinophagales; family Saprospiraceae; genus CALAZP01. The sequence goes on along the minus strand of CALAZP010000135.1, from coordinate 6,242 downwards.
TATGGGGTCTTGCGTAAAAAATACAACGGATTGTGTTAGGTTACATCCATTAACACTAAAGTTATCTGGATTGTAATTAGTACTTATTTCCAGATTTTCACAAGCTCCGGTAAGGGTAGCATCGGTTAACCAAGCTTCGATTAAGCCTTCATTTGCCGGGTCATCACAATCTAAATTTAAGTTGTCAGGACATTGTATTCTTAAAAGAGGCTGGCTGATATTAATAAAGCAAACGGTTGGACATCCTTCCCCGTCTGTTATGGTAACAAATCTTGTTCCAGCTCTTAAAGAATCTGCCGTTTGCCGCCTATCTCCATTATCCCACAGGAAAGTATAAGGACCACCAGTTAGAGGCACATTGGCTGTAGCAATTCCATCATTATTTCCAAAACAGCTAACAGCTGATATCACCTCGAGGTCACAAGGCAAACTTGGAGGATCGGAGAGGATAATGGAACAAGTTTCTGAATATCCCTCTTCATCGGTTATGGTTACAGTGTAGGTAATTCCAGCCGAAAGGTTAATAGCAGTTCTGCCAGAGTTGCCATTACTCCACTGGTAGGATAGTTCTCCATTACCTCCCTCGGCTTCAACGGTAGCTCTTCCGTCGGCACCACCATTACAGGATATGGGTTGAGATTCAAACACTGTACATTCAATAGGAGGAATTTCAGATACGACAATACTACAAACCGTTTCACATCCAAAGGCATCGGTTACCGTTACAGTATGCAGGCCAGGTGTTAAATTATTAGCTTGTTTGAGGGTGCTTCCATTACTCCACAAATAGGAATAACCGCTCCATCCACCGGAGGGAAAGGCAGATGCCACCCCGTCCTGCTGACCTGGATAACTTACTGGACTTAATTCCAAAACAAAGCAAGAAAGAGGGCTTTCGGGGCCTAGAATGGTATCTGTAGTGGTGGCGGAACAACCATTAAAGTCAGTAATGGTAACGGTATGAACCCCAAGAGATAGAGAAGTAGCAGTTGCTGTAGTTTCTCCATTATCCCATAAAAAGGTATAGGGGGGATTTCCTCCCGTTCCCAGGGCTGAAATACTTCCATCGTTATCATCAAAACAGGTGACGGGTTTGATCACCTGGGTAAATACTGATAACAATGGTGGTTCAGCTAATTGTATGGAAAATTCCGCAGTGCATTGCGCATTGTCAGTAACGGTAACGGTGTTGATTCCTCCCAACAAGTTGGTGGGACTTGATGAAATAGATCCTGAGCTCCAAAGATAAGTAAATGGGGGTGTTCCTCCTGCTATGGAAATACTGGCACGACCGTCTGCAAAATTATTGCATGAAGGAGGGTTGGCTGAAATTAAGGTTATTACAATAGGATCGGGTTCTTCAACAATAACTTCACAGGTATTGGTACAACCGACTGCGTCTCTGACAAAGACAGTATATTCTCCTGCTGCTAAGTTATTGAAAACACCGGAAGAGGTAAAATTTTCTCCGTCTAAACTAAACTCATAGCCACTGCCAGAACCTCCTGATGCGCTTGCTATAATCTGACCCGTTAGGTCACTGGGACATTCAACAGGGGAGGCGCTGCATTCTAAAATTGGGGCATCCAAAACAGTCAGGAAAAAGTCACAGGTAGTTGTCAACCCTTCAATATCAGTCACTACAACTTGGTAAAGACCAGGTAGAGAAACTGGACCAGAATTAGGGCCATTACTGTTTGTATATCCCACAGGGCCAGTCCATTCATAGGTTAACCCCTCGGTAAATAGAGTGGAAACATTTGCAGTTAATAAGGTAGTTTCTCCCTCACATATCACAGAGGATGGGGCGGTAATGGCACAAGTATGTATAGGTAGATCTTGTATGAAAATCCTTTGTAGATTAGCTACCCACCAAGTATTCAAAGTACTTTTATCACCGTAGCCCAAGGTATTTTCATCAATAAGGCCACAGTCATTTTCTGGTGTAGTGATATCGGAATCAAACTGGGTCCAAGTTCTACAGTTATTGATTCCACATTCACAGCCTTCTAAGAGGGATAATGGTTGGCCTGTTCCAGGATTGGTTATATTGACCAAATCTGAATCATCCCAATATAGAAAATTGGAGGATTCTCCAGAGCAATTAATGGGCCTTACTGTTTCTACACAAAACCCATTTTTAACGAATTCTACATCATATCCTGAATAGTGTTGCAGGCCTTGCTGATAGGTTAAAATAACCTGCATAGTGTCTAGGTAATTTATCCCTGAGCCATCTGCCTTTATTCCATCCCATGGAATACATGCAGTTACAGGATCACCTCCGTTGGCATCAAAATCCGCTTTAAAAAATTCATAAACCAACAATAGGTCTTGAAGCTGGGGTTCATAAACGCCATTCGAGTTAAAATCTAGAATGATTTCCATTTGACCTGGGCTTGTAGAGGTCACTTCAAGGCAGTAGACCCCATTTGGGTCTGGCACAAAATTTCCATCGGAAATTACTTCAGCACATTCTCCTGAGGGAAAACAATCTATACAAGGAGGATTGAGGAAAATTAAAAATTCTGAGGCAGGTTGAGTTTCATTCCCTTCTCTCGATTTTCGATCTTCTAAAAGGTTCCCGGAATTTCCTGGTCCCGATGAATTTATAGCAATATTGAAAGAAAGGCCTTGGAATCCTGAATTTGAAAAATCAAGTTGAGTAACAAAGCCATCATTGGTGTAAGTATAAACTATCCCTTGGTATTCCCTATCCCAGCCACAATCCGGATAGGAATCTCCAGTAATTGTTGGTGTTCTAAATGCCCAGTTTCTCGAATACAACCTCCCTAGGATAGGAACATCTGTGGCATTAGTGACCGTTACATCCCAATATGGAATAAAAAGTCTGTTTTCGAATCCCTCATCGTCAGGGTTAGGTTGGACTCTCTGAAATTCTATGAAATAATCCCCAGCACCGTAATCAACATTAGAACCAGGATCGAAGAAGTAAATCAATTGTCCATTTGCTGTAGTTGTGGTGGAATAATTTGGAAAAGATGCCTGGTTGTATGAATCTAGGTTTGCATTAGATTTTCCTATTATAAAAGGTCCATGAACAATAGGGTTTTCCCCACCAGATGGATTTAATTTGCGAATTTGAAAGGAGTAGGAGGCAGTGGCATCACTGCTAAATTCAAATCCATTAGCATCAACGGCTGCAGCTAAGCCCAAAAAAACCTTTTCAGTATTGTTTTGAATCCTAAAATACAATCTACTTTCTTCGGGACCATTGAAAGCTGCAAATGATCCAAAATTAGGATTATTGATTTCCAGCATTACTAAAGTATCCGCTGGGTTACCCGGTGCCTTTGGAGCCGCTTGTTTGGTGCCTTCGGCAAAAAGGGAGGAGCTTAATAACAAACTGGCCATGCACGGCAAGAACAATTTTTTCATTTTATACTTCATGATATTTTTCAAAATAAAAAGGTGCTTCATAGTCGCTAAATTTGTTTTGGGTTTTTTTCCCGAAGGGATCAAAACAATTATCGTGCCATAGTTTGCAAAGAAAAAAATCAAATAATGTGATATTTTATTTCTAAAAGTGGCTACCTTTGTGCCGATTTTAAAGCTACCTCTTTAAAAAGTATGAAAAAAATAATGAAATATGGGTTTATTATAGGTGTCATAATGATGAACACTTTTGCTTTAAATGCAGCGAAAAGCAATGAATTTTATGATCCGGTAAGCACAGTTATGACTCACATCAGTGATGCCAATGAGTTTCATATTTGGAAAGGAGTTCATCTGCCATTACCTTGTTTTTTGTACGCTCCTTCTTCCGGTTGGACCATAATGTCTTCTGGCCAATTTGACCACGGACACAAGGCAGTGGATAGGTATGTATTAAATCATGGGCGAGTAAATAGGATCAGCGCTGATCATTTTCCAATGGGGAAAGTAGAAATTGGGGAAATTCTTCATAAAGAGATAACAGATGAAAATGGGAAGGTAAAAGAGGTGGCTTATGTGATTTATGATGGGGAGGACTTTATTTTGGATAAGCCCAGCACACTTGATGGTGGAATATTGGGAGGAGGAATTACATCATTCTATGATTTTTCAATCACGAAGAATGTATTTACGATGTTGCTGTCAGCTGTTCTTTTGATTATTGTATTCATTTTAGTTGCGAAAGGATACAGGGAAAACCACGGTAAATCACCAAAGGGCATACAGTCTCTATTCGAAGTGATGTTTGTTTTTATACGAGATGAGGTTACTAAACCTATGATAGGAGAAGACAAATATGAACGTTTTCAGCCTTTTATTATGACCTTGTTCTTTTTCATTCTTTTTTGTAATCTTTTTGGATTAATTCCATTTTTCCCTGGAGGTGTCAATATCACAGGAAATTTAGCAGTGACGTTCACTTTAGCGATTTTCACTTTCATAGTAACTAATATTAACGGGAACAAGCATTATTGGGAACATGTTTTTTGGATGCCCGGAATCCCGGGATGGGTGAAAATCATTTTAACTCCTGTAGAAATCATGGCATTATTCATCAAACCCTTCTCATTGATGATAAGATTGTTTGCTAATATCTCTGCTGGGCATATTATCATATTAAGTTTAATAGGGCTTATATTTTTATTTGGTGATAACGGCAATAGTGTAGGTGGAGCTGCGGTAGGTGGGGTAATTGGGATGTTATTCACGGCATTTATGAATTTAATTGAATTACTGGTGGCCTTCTTGCAGGCGTTTATTTTTGCAATACTCTCAGCATCCTATATTGGTGCTGCTGTTGAGGATCACCATCACGAAGAAGCACATTAATTAATTTTTATAAAACCATTATTATGGGAGCAATTGGAGCAGGTATTGCAGCATTAGGAGCCGGAATCGGAATTGGATTAATCGGCAGTAAAGCAATGGATGCAATCGCAAGACAACCTGAAGCTGTTGGCGATATCAGAAACAATATGATTTTGACTGCCGCTTTGGTTGAAGGAGCAGCTTTGTTTGCTATTGTTGTTGGACTTTTGGCTGGCAACTAGTAATCAAACACCAAAAAAGAAGTAACTGTCAGCGCTTGGTTGGCAGTTCTTCTTCAATAAATTAAAAACAGCTGTTAGATGAAAACAATAATTTTTTTAGCTGATTTAGATGTTATCAAACCAGATCCGGGTTTGATTCTTTGGACAACGGTAGTTTTCCTCTTAATATATTTCGTTTTGGGCAAATTGGCATTTAAGCCTATACAAAGTGCTTTAAAAGAAAGAGAGGACAATATTCAGGATGCTTTAGATGAGGCCAAGAAAGCTAGGGAGGCTATGGCTAGTCTTAAATCTGAAAATGAGGCTTTGTTAAAGGAAGCTCAGGAGGAGCGTTCTAAAATGTTGAAGGATGCAAGAGACATGAGTACAAGCATTTTAAACGAAGCTAAAGCAAAGGCTAAAGAGGAAGCAAAAGCCATTGTTTTGAATGCCAAAGAAGAGATAGAAAACCAGAAATTAGCTGCTGTTACTCAAGTTAAGAATGAACTTGGAATAATGGTAATTGATTTAGCTGAGAAGGTATTGAGGAAAAATCTAAAGGGGGATAAAGAACAAGAAGAATACGTTGCCAAATTGGTTGATGAATTAAAAATGAACTAACATTATGTCCGTTTACCGAATTGCCTCCAGATATGCCAAATCTTTATTGGATTTGTCTTTGGAGCAAAACAAATTGGAGAAAGTTTTGGAGGATATGCGCTATCTATCGGAGGTGTGTAAAGTCAGAGACTTTGTTTTAATGGTAAAGAACCCAGTAGTTCAAACAGATAAAAAGTTAAAGGTTTTCAAAGAGTTATTTTCTAATAAAATGGATCAACTGACCGAGCAGTTTATCGTCTTGGTCGCTCAAAAAGGACGCGAAAGGTATTTACCCGATATTGCGACTGATTTTGAAGTAAAATATAGAGCCTACAAAAACATTGAATTAGCTACTGTTAAATCTGCATCACCTCTTACTGAAGATCAAAAATCTAAGATTCAGAAAGGCTTAAGTCAAATGCTTCCCCAAGGAACTTCTTTGGAATTGAATTTATTGGTAGATCCTAGTTTAATTGGAGGTTTTATTATTGAATTTGGAGATAAGGTATACGATGCTAGTATAGCTGATAAGCTAGATGAAATGCGGAAGGATCTTTTCTCAAAAAATTTATTTGTTTCTAAAATTATAGCTTAAAAAATACTTGTTATGGTTGATGTAAAGCCCGATGAAATTTCAGCGATTTTAAAGCAACAGAT
>CALAZP010000134.1 GCA_937926355.1 uncultured Saprospirales bacterium | reverse complement strand
TTACATTTTGCTGATATTGAAAAGGAAATTAAGCACTTATCAAATAAGGCAAGAAATGGAACCTTGACTATAGAGGAAATGCAGGGAGGTACATTTACTATTACCAATGGAGGAGTTTTTGGTTCCTTATTGAGTACGCCTATTTTAAATGAACCTCAATCTGCTATTTTGGGAATGCACAGTATTAAAGAAAGACCTGTAGCAGTAGATGGAAAGGTAGAAATAAGACCGATGATGTATTTGGCTTTATCGTACGACCACAGAGTTATAGATGGAAGCTCTTCCGTGACTTTTTTAGTAAGAGTAAAAGAATTATTGGAAGATCCTGCCAAGATGCTTTTGGGGATATAAAACAGCTTACCTTACTCTTGTGGATTTTTGACTTGTTCAGCATTATTGAGCGCGTACATTAGCCTATTGATGTCAGATGCATTAAGTTCTAGTTTACCTTTCAGGTAAATGGGGTCAGTGGTATATTTTACGGATTCCGTGGCAAAAACTTCCATTACTGTTTCAGGACCAGCTCCACCACAGAAAAAACATAGATTGTAAGGAAAAGCAGAAAAAATAAACTCCTTATGACTTTTGTAACCTTCAACCGGAATAATATACCCTTTGATAACCACCTCTTGATTTTCTAAAGCTTGAACTTCTTCGCTAAAAACTGGAACATCTACCTTGAAACCTAGGAGTTCATCGTATTCTTTTTTGAAGGTAATCTTGCTTAGAGTATTCCAAACATTGTCACTGCTTTGGGCAAAAGATGAAAGAGCGAATAAGATAAATAATGCTGTATTCAAATAATTTTTCATGTCACAAATTTATTTTCCTTCCGATAAAGTTTGATGAATATTTGTTCTTGCAGCCCCAATTGCAGGAACAAGTGAGGCCAGTATACCAATCAAAATAGAAGCCCATAAGATATACCACTCTTCGCTAATCAAAATGAAACCAGAAATGCTGTATTTGTATGAGCTTTCCAAGGAATTGGCAATCACTTCTAAACCTAAATGACCGATAGTAACTCCCAATAGCCAGCCTAAAACTGCTAATGTAAAACCTTCGAGAAGAATCAATTTAAACAATTTAAATCGAGATCCCCCCATTACTCTCATGAGCGCCATTTCGTATTTTCTATCTTTTAAGGAGTTATAAAGAGAGACAAAAATACTTATACCTGACACTAAAATAATAGCAATGGCAAGAGCCCTGAGTAAAGAAATACCCAACCCTATATTGGCATAGAGTCTATTGATTTCAATAGCAGGAGTAGCAGCTTGAAGGTTGGTATTTTCATTAATATTACGCTGAAAGTTAAGGGCTTGAAAATTCCTAGATTTAAGTTTGACAAGCAAGGAAGTTATAGACTGATCGTCAAAGGAAGCTAGAGTAGCTATAGAGGATTCCTCTAATGAGGAACTATTTGAATTTTGTTTATTGTGAACTTCCCAAACTGTTCTGAAGTCTGTCAATAGCAATTGGTCCATTACGGTACCACTTGGCTTTAAAATTCCCACTATTTGAATGGGTTGGTGTCCATCGTGAATTAAATCATCGTCCTCTTTAAGTCCATGGGAACTTTGGAAGGTGTCTCCAATTTTCAAATTTAATTTCTGAGCCACAGCAAATCCTAAAACTGCCTGCATAGGTTTGGTCCAAACTTGACCAATTTGAAAAGCACCTTTATACAATTCAAAAAAATCTGGGGTGGTACCTACTATTCGAAACCCTTTATAGGAATCTCCTAATGAAAGGGGTACGACTTCGCCAATTAAAGGATGGTTTTTTCGTAAGAATGGTTGGATTTCAGTAATTGGAATATTTCCCGTAGGGGCATCTAAATGGTACATTCCAGATAAAATCAGTTGAAGAGGGCTTCCTTTTGCACCGATTACTAGATCTATACCAGCTAAATTTTTGTCGAATTGCTTTTGGAATTGATCATTTAGTAACAATAAAATGGTTATTAAGCTAATACCTAGGGCAAAGAGCATTAAGGAAAGAAAGGTGGACAGCGGTTTACTGCTTAAATTTTTTCTACTTAAATAAAAGAAGTTCATAGGTTACCACTCTTTTCAGAAGGTGCCAAGGTAATGGTTTTTTTAAATTTAGTTTGAAGTCTATTGTCATGTGTCACAATGAGTAATGCAGCTTCTAATCTTTTAGATTCTTCATCTAATAATTCAGCTACCTCCGCCCCATTTTTATCGTCCAAAGCAGAGGTGGGTTCATCTGCCAAAATCAGTTTTGGTTCATTAACTAATGCCCTAGCAATAGCAACTCTTTGTTGTTCACCTAAGCTGAGCTGGTCTGTCAGGATGTGCAATTTATGAACTATATTTAATCTTTCTAATAGGCTGGATATTCTTTTTTTATTAGGCTTATTTCCGGCCAAGGCAGCAGCTAACAAAAGATTTTCCCATACGGTTAAAGACCTTATAAAATGAGGTTTCTGGAAGATAATTCCAATATTTTGACCTCGAAAAAGGTCTAAATTTTTATCTGATAGAGAAGCTAAATCTATATTTTTCAGCATTATTTGTCCATTGGTAGGACGAATCAAACCCCCTAATAAATGCAGTAAGGTAGTTTTTCCAGATCCAGATGGTCCAAGTATTAAGATGGAACCTCCTTTTTCACATTCGAGATTAGGAAAACAAAGGGGTTGGGAGTTGGAATATTGATAACAGAGGTCCTTGGTAACTAGCATATCAAAAGCGAATTAAGTTATCGTTTGGAAGGTAAACAATTCAATTGATAGATAGATGACTTAAAGCCTTTATTTTATTTGGTTTTGTATCTTTGCCCATTCTTTTTTATCCTTGGCAAACAGCATCCCAATGTATAAGACATTTAAACAATTAGACCTTACTTCAATTGATTGTGAAATACTAGCTTTTTGGGAGAAAGAAGGAGTATTTCAAAAGAGTATTTCCGCTAGGAATGATGCTAAACCTTTTGTATTCTACGAGGGGCCTCCTTCTGCCAATGGAATGCCAGGTATACACCATGTAATGGCCAGAACTATTAAAGATTTATTTTGTCGGTTTCACACCATGGATGGTAAGAAAGTTTCCCGAAAAGGAGGCTGGGACACCCATGGATTGCCTATAGAATTGAGTGTTGAGAAGGAGTTGGGAATTACGAAGGAAGATATAGGAAATAAAATTTCAGTTGACGAATACAATGCTAAATGTCGCGAGACAGTCATGCAATACAAAGATAGATGGGATGATATCACTAAAAAAATGGGTTATTGGGTAGATCTTGAAAATCCATATATCACCTACAAAAATGAATATATAGAATCTGTCTGGTGGCTTTTGAAGCAAATTTATCAAAAGCAATTGCTTTATAAGGGATATACTATACAACCGTACTCTCCAGCTGCAGGAACTGGATTAAGTTCCCACGAATTGAATATGCCTGGTGCATACAAGAATATAAAGGATGTTTCAGCTATTGCTCAATTTAAAGTTAAAGGAGAGGAAAACACTTATTTTTTGGCTTGGACAACCACGCCTTGGACATTACCTTCAAATTCAGCTTTAGCGGTGGGTAAGGATATTGATTATGTAAAAGTAAAGACCTTCAACAGGTATACAGGTCAACCTACTTCGGTCATTCTGGCTAAAGACAGGTTTAATCAGTATTTTTCAAAGGCCATAGCAGAATTGAAACCTGAAGACATGAAGGCCAGTAACCAACCTATTCCCTATATCGAGGTTGTTTCTGAAATGAAGGGGAGTGTTTTGGAGGGTATGGAGTACGAACAATTAATGGACTATGTTCAACCCAAGGAACCGGCTTTTAGAGTACTGATAGGAGATTTTGTTTCTACTGAAGATGGAACGGGAATAGTTCATATGGCTCCAACCTTTGGAGCGGACGACTTTCGGGTTTGCCGCCAGTTTGGTATACCCCCTATTACTGTAGAAGACACGCTGGGCAATAGTATTCCATTAGTGGACCGTCAAGGGAAGTTTGTTGAGGAAGTCACGGATTTTGCTGGTAGATATGTTAAAGATTACGGTCAACAGGAAGATCGTTCCGTGGATACCGATATTGTTGTCAAATTAAAAGGAGAGAATAAGTTATTCCTATCGGAAAAATATGAACACGCTTATCCACACTGTTGGAGAACGGATAAACCGGTATTGTATTATCCTTTAGATTCGTGGTTTATCAAAACTTCCAGCCTAAAAAATAGGATGTTTGATTTAAATCAAACGATTAACTGGAAACCTAAGGCGACTGGTGAGGGAAGATTTGGAAAGTGGTTGGAAAACCTTCAAGATTGGAATTTATCGAGATCTCGCTATTGGGGAATTCCTCTACCAATATGGAGAACTGAAGATGGAAAAGAGGAAATTTGTATAGGAGGTATTGAAGAGCTAAAAATAGCAGTGGAAAAGGCCAATCAGGAATTGGGGATCAACCAAGAGGTTCCCACGGATTTGCATAGACCTTATATCGACGAGATTAAGTTGGTCAGTGAAAAGGGCAATATCATGCACAGAGAGCTTGACTTGATTGATGTATGGTTTGATTCCGGCTCCATGCCCTATGCACAATGGCATTATCCATTTGAAAACAAAGATTTATTTGAGGAGAATTTTCCAGCAGATTTCATCGCTGAGGGAGTAGATCAGACTAGAGGATGGTTTTATACTTTGCATGCTATTGCTGCTATGGTTTTCGATAAAGTTGCTTTCAAAAATGTAGTTTCCAATGGTTTGGTCCTAGATAAAAATGGGGTTAAAATGTCCAAACGATTGGGAAATGCTATTGATCCTTTCCAAACCATTGCTACTCATGGTGCAGATGCCACTAGATGGTATATGATATCAAACGCCCAGCCATGGGACAATTTAAAATTTGACCTAGCAGGTGTGGAGGAAGTTAAAAGGAAATTTTTTGGGACCCTCTTCAACACCTATTCATTTTTTACCCTTTATGCAAATATTGATGGGTTCAAATTTGAGGAGGCACCACTTCCAATAGAGAAAAGGCCTGAAATTGACCGATGGATTACTTCGCTACTTAACTCGTTGGTTAAACAAGTTAAATTAGATTATGCTGATTATGAAGCAACTAATGCAACCAGAAGAATCATGAATTTTGTAGACGAACACCTAAGTAATTGGTACGTTCGATTGTGTAGAAGGAGATTTTGGAAAGGGGATTATTCTCATGATAAAATTGCAGCTTACCAAACGCTTTATGAGTGTTTGGTAACCATTGCTAAACTTATGGCACCAGTAGCGCCATTTTTTGCAGATTGGATGTATAAAAACCTCAATGATGCCACGGTAAAAGAGGCATTCCAGTCTGCACATCTAGCCGATTTTCCAAATCCCAATACCGAACTCATCGATATGAGTTTGGAACAAAGAATGGGATATGCCCAGCGGATTTCCTCTTTGGTAAGGTCCTTAAGAAGGAAAGAAAATATTCGAATCAGACAGCCACTACAAAAAATATTACTTCCTATTCTAGAGGATGACTTTGAGCAACAGGTTGAGGCGGTAAAAGATTTAATTTTAGCAGAAGTCAATGTCAAGTCTATTGAATATATTCAGGACAGTGAGGGAATCATTAAGAAGAAAATCAAACCCAATTTTAAGACTTTAGGTAAGCGGCTTGGACCAGCTATGAAAATTGCGGCGGGCCTTATAAATCAATTTACTCAAGCGGATATCCAAAAGATTGAAAAGGAGGGGAAGTATGAACTCAGTATTCCCAATTCTGGAGTTTTTATCTTGGAGAAAGAAGATTTTGAAATTACCACGGAGGATATTCCAGGATGGCTTGTCGCCTCTGAAGGGGGATTAACGGTTGCCCTTGATATCACCATTACTCCTGGTTTAAAAGCAGAGGGATTAGCAAGGGAATTGGTAAACAGGATTCAGAATTTGAGAAAAGAAAAGGATTATAATGTTACCGATAAAATCAAAGTAAATATTAGTCAACACCAAGATTTAAACCAAGCTATTGAGCTATTCTCTTCTCATATCAAAGCAGAGGTATTAGCTGAAGAGTTACACCTAGTTGAACACTTATCTGCAACTCCAATAGAATTAATAGAAGGAATCGCAGTTGCCATAGAAATTGAGCAGTTTATTTAAAAAAGCTACTTAATTTCATCGCCAGCCCCATATCTCCTTTTATCTTTATTTTGCCAGTCATAACTGCTGTCATAGGGTTGCCGCCATTTTTTAGGTCTTCTAAGGTAGCCAAACTAGTAATAATAGTGGTATCGGCTTCTTTGTCATCCGTAGATATTTGGGGAGTATCTCCTGTCATATCTATGAAAACAATTTGATCATCGACTACAAATTTTAAAGATTTTCCAAGATTGCCGATTTTTTCAGCCATTTTTTGAAACTGCTCTGTGATTTTATCTAACTCCATTGATGCTATTTTTAAAAAGAATATTGAAAATCAAAGGTAAGGGTTCTTCCCAACATGTAGACTTCATTTCCAGCAATAGTATTCCTTAAAAAAGAGGGATCATTTCTGGTTTCAGAAAAAACAAAGGCATATTGACGATAGGCCACATTGGGACGATTAAGAATATTATAGATTCCCACACCTAACAACCAAGGTTTATTAGAATTACTCGGTGTGTAATTTATTTTGAAATCCCACCGTTGGTAATTCTTTAGATAGCTTATTCTATCGTTTGGAGATAAAAAGGTTCTAGGATTTTCACTGAGGAATTCAGTGATTTTTTTTAAATCTGTGTAAGGCCTTCCACTGGCGAAATTAAACGTTGAAGAGAAGGTCCATTTTTTCCATCGGTAATGACCTGCCCAATTCAATTGATGACGACGGTCAGTAGCAGCTGGGAAAGGAGTATTATTAGCTATTCTTGGAAAGGTATGGGTGTTTTTACTTAAGGTATAAGCTAGCAGCCAACCCCAGTGGTTAGTTGATTTTCTCAATAAAACATCTAACCCTCGGATTTTACCCTTGCCCTCAAAAAAGGTAAATCTGGGTTTTCTATTAGAGGCATTTCCAATAAGGTTATTAAATAAAGGGGCATATTCTACAATCCCGTTTAATAATTTATAATATCCTTCCATTTCGAAAACCCATCCGTTTTCCCACAACTTTTTCCAGCCTATGGTGGCATTGGTCGCTGTTAAAACTGGGATTAATTGGCCATCTGCCAAATTAAATAATTCCCGACTTTGACCCAATCCGTCTTCACTGGTAATGG
>CALAZP010000133.1 GCA_937926355.1 uncultured Saprospirales bacterium | reverse complement strand
AATAGATTATCTGGAGCTAGAAAAGAACGAACCCAACAATTGTTTTTGCACTTGTTGGTAAAAGGTCTCAGCATCACGCATCCTCAAACTCTAGAAGCGGAACTGTCATCTACCTTTAACGCAGTTCAGGATTTGTTCAAAAAAATGATTCAATATGTGTGAGGAACTGATAACTGGGGCAGGTCACTTAATGAATACAGGTGGACCTTATTCAAGGGTTCGATCTGAAAAAATTAAAAGCTCGATTTTGGACCGTTTTGGTGACCCTTTTTCCACTAATACTTCGGTAATTATGGTTCCCCAAGAAGTACTTAGAGAGATAGATTTTGATCATCCTCAGGATTGGGTCGCTCATCAACTCCAATCGCTCAGTAGTCCTCCGGTTGTTCCCACACAAAGGTGTACCTATAAAGTGCGGTTAGATTATAGATTGCAGGAGCCCCTGACTAAAGATCAGATCCTTACCAATATACTGATATTGGGCAAGTGCAATGATTACCATTACGATCCTCATCACCTCTTTATCCCAACGTTAAAAAGGCTTAGCCGAATCATACAATTGATCACCTTTAAAACCCATGCCTTTTATGAATTGGACTGAAACTCGAGTCAAAAATGTGACCCAGGAATTGGCGGAGGAAAATCCGCTCGCATGTCGCGGTCTCTTATCTATAGCCGATATTATTTTTACCGAAGGTATTCCTACAATGGCTGTTAGTTTGACCAGTCCTCCAGTACTGAAGATCAATCTTTCTTTTTTGAATGAGCATGCGCAAAGCGACAATGATGTTAAGGCGGTTTTGATGCATGAATTTCTGCATGTGCTGCTCAAACATACGGAGCAGTATGAGTTAAACAATCCCATACTGAATATTGCGTTAGACGCCATTATCAATGCTATCATTCACCGGACTATGGGGCGAGAATATTCCGATTTCTTTAGTCGTTTTTACCGCAAAGAGGGGTTTTTAGTATTGCTACAGCACATGGAATCTGCAGATTTTGCAGATGATTTTATGGCTCATGTCCACCATAAAATATATAGCAACCAATTGGCAGCTGACGACTTATACGAATTACTTCGATTGTTGACTCCAAAAATCCACCTTAAGGCTGGTGCATGCTTTACCCCACTGGGCAATCACGAGGTGGAATATGAGACGAGTGAATTTGGTAAGGAATTGTTGGATGCTATTATGCGGCAGATGGATGGTACTCAGATTTGGTCCAAGCCCAAGACTAGAGGGAGTAATGAAAGAAATACCAATCTATTACAGCGTTGCCAATTGGCTCAACTTAGGGATTGGCAAACCGCCTTACTGCAGCAGATGCAGCCGTTGTTCCTGCCTGATCATCCTGCTCAAAAACGGTATCGAAGAGGGGACTTGCATTTACCCATCTTGAGTCATTCGGATCGAAGGAAATGGGCACAAGGGCTTTACACCCCTTTGTTACCGATAAGTAGGCATCATATCAACGAGTCCATCCGAGAATCTGTCACTGTATATCTCGATGTCAGTGGATCGATGGATCATGCGATTGTAGCCTTAATCAATTTGCTTTTTAAATTTCGGAGGCAGATTCGAACGCCAATTTGGGGATTCTCGAATTCGGTGTTTCCAGCTACTTTCAAGGGAGGTAAGTTGGATTATAAGACTACTTTCGGCACAGAAATAAAATGTGTTATCGACCATATTGAGGAGCATCGCATCACAAAATGTCTAATTATAACCGATGGGTATTTCCCTGAAGATTTGACTTCGATTAAAGAGAAAATATCACCATTGATTATGCACGCCATTATTGCTCCTGAGGGAGACCCATCTCCCTTTGAAAAAGCTCAAATTCCTTTCACCATTTTAAAAAAATTACCAAATGCAATACATAGCTGAAGCTGTACTAAATGGCCATCCTGATAAATTCTCTGATTTGTTGGCTGATCGAATAATCCGAACGTTGTACGCCAGTGATCCTGAAGCTTATGCGCAGATCGAGGTGGCGGTGTGGTCGGACCAGGTGTTCCTTACGGGGGCTTGGGTGACCCATCAAGAAGTAAAAATGGACATTAGAGGCGAACTTATTAGGCTTGGAGAGGAAATTGGATATGGGCCAGATAATCATATTGATGTTCACCAATACCAGATTCATGACCATATCTGTAAGTTGGTGGGCAAGCCTTCTACTTGGACTCATTTTTCCAATGATCAAAATGTGGTGATCGCTTATGCGGGATATAATCAACTGACAAATTACCTCCCCCCAGAGCAGTTTGCCGTTTATTTTTTCCGAGAAAAAATACTGGAGGCTTTGAAGCAAGATGCATTGATAGGTCATGGGCCTGATGGTAAAATTCTAATTGAAATGAAGGAGGAAGGTGATACTTTCTTCCTCAAAAAGTTTTTGATTTCCTTGCAGCAGCATACGGATGCCCATTTCATTGCCTTTAGTTCAGCCTTGGAGGCCGTCCTTCACCAGGCCTATAAGGAATTGCAAATACACGATTCCCGGTGGATAACAGACTGGGGGGAGGTATCCCTTTTACTGAATCCGAATGGCCCGTGGCTTAACGGGGGGAGTGATGGGGACAATGGCCAGACGGGGCGTAAATTGCTCATGGATTATTATGGGCCGCGGGTTCCTTTGGGGGGCGGTGCCCTATATGGCAAGGATCTTTCTCATATTGACAGATTGGGGAGCTTTGTTGCCCGCCAGTTGGCGGTAAAACAAGTTAAGCGTGGAGCTCAGTCTTGCATGATTAAGTTGGCCTTTGCACCGGGAATGGAAAAACCCATTTCTTTTGATGTGGACACTGATATACCATTGGATATAGATTGGCAAGATCATTTTAGTTTTTCCAATATGCGTCGGACAATTGATGTGCGAGCAATGGATTATTCTTTGGAAAAGCTAGGGACCTTTTATAACGAAGAATTGTATTTCAATCAACCTTAGGATACGATCCTTAATAACCCTTTATTTTTTTCGTTGTAAACTTTGTATTGACGCAATTAATGTAAATACAGTCATTATAATGACTTATTTGATGGTATTATGAATCCTTTATTCTTGTAGGAGTATCTTTAACCGATCTAAAATCATTGAGACACCATATTAATTACAACCTATTGGATGTTTAGGTGGACAGTCGAAAACTAAAAAAAGTCCATTTTTTCGAGGGCCTCAATACTTAAATTTTTTCCAGCAATAATCCCCTCTGGATTAATCAAATAATTTTGAGGTACCGCCTTGACTCCATATAATTCAGAGATAGCGCTCCATCCACTTAACAGGGATACATTGGGCCATGGCAATTGATCTTGTAGGATAGCCCCTTTCCACCGGCCTTCTGATTCGTCAACCGATATGCCCAATATTTCAAATTTTTGTCGATTGGTCTTTTGGTAGAACGTGAGCAACTTTGGATTTTCTACCCTACATGGGGCACACCAGGAGGCCCAGAAATCTAGCAACACAAATTTTCCCTTGAAATCAGATAGACTTTGGACCTGTCCTGATGTATCGGGCGCTTCAAAATGTGGGGCCTCTGCTCCAATTGCTGTATTCTTGATTCGCTCCACCAATGGGAGAATGGCTGCATAGTATTCAGATGCCTTAGCATAGGCAGAAAATCTATTCAAAAATGCTTCCATTTCTTCCACTGAATAGGGATGCAATTGAAATTGATAGTACGCCGTAAATACGGCAAAAACGTAATCGGAATAGGACTCCATAAAAGCTTGACCTGAAGACCGCTCAAAAATGGAGTCTTTATCTATGGTTTGAAATAACTGGTCCTCCTTTCCCGATTGAAGGGTCGTCCATTCAATAGAATCGCCACTACTTTCAACTTCCAAAAGGATATCTACCTCTTCCAAAAAGAAATTATGTTTGATGGTATCTCTTATTATTAGCGCATGCAAGTATGGCGTACTTTGCTTTACCTTGAATTCAAATTGTCCATCTACAATTTGGGTGGTATCCAAATAAACAGTCGTATTATCCTTCAAATTTAATTTGGCGAGTCGCACTTCAACGCCATCCATACCTTCTGCTATACCTTGGATAGCGACCTCCTCTCTATTACAGCTGAGTAAGGCCAGACCTATAACTGCTATTTCCCAAAATCCTATTTTTCTAAAGTTCATATCCGCTATTTTTTGGTAAAATAAAGCTATATCATTTTGTTTGGTAATA
>CALAZP010000132.1 GCA_937926355.1 uncultured Saprospirales bacterium | reverse complement strand
TACTTAACCAAGACTGAACGGACGTTCCAACTTCATTACCTAATGCCAATCCTTGCTTCCCAGTATAAGTTCTTCCATATCCTAATGCCAGTGACACCGTCCCTGCCATTTGACCAAATTGCCTGACCACCGTAACTTCTTTGGACTCAGAATTAATTTGCACATCTACTTTATCCGCTTCCCCATAAAATTCTCTACCGTTAAGATTGTTTAACGAAGTAAACTCATTTCCACCTTCCCAACTAACCGGTACTCCCAGATAGTTACCCCACACGCATCTGTTGATAGGATCAGGCATTTCTTGAAGCCATGGGTTATTGGCAAATTGTCCCGCACCCATATTAACCGTTTCAAAGAAAGAAATTTCCATTCCATCTTTGCTAGGTTTGGTAATTTGCGCTCCTAAACTGGAAACAGGAATAGAGGTATTTGTATTCACTCTTTCATCTCCAGGCAATTCAAATACCCCATCGTGAAGGGTTTGATCCCAAAACATCTGAAAAGATGCATAGGTATCTTGTTGATTAAACATGGCCTGCCAAGAAGATTTAAGATAATCGAATACCGGCTGATCACTTGCACTGGTTAAAAATGGATTATTTGACCAAACCAAAAATGACTCTTCTATTTGCCTAGTAGCAAACAAAGGTGCAATCGTTGGCTGAATTAAAGAATACTGACCACTGTATGGTTCTACATCACCCCAACTTTCCAAGTAATGGTGTGTTGGTGCAGCATAATCGCACAACAAAAGGGTTTCGTTAGGCAAACTACTTAGGGAAACTTTGAGACTGACTTTGGATAAAGCCGCTGCAAAAGCCTCAGCGTTAGGCAAATCATATGCTGGATTAGCACCATCAAGGAAGAAGACCGCATCCACTGAGCCACTATTCATTGCTTGGATTAAACCTTGAATATTTTGATCAATCCCTTTTCTTTGATGCCCTACTCTTTCGAAAGATATAGTAGACCCATAACTTTCAATCATTTGATTGATTGCGTTTATGAGCAGTTGTTCCGCTTTATTATTGCTACTACTCACCACCAACCCAACACCTCTTGCAGCTAATAACTTGGCTGCAACTTTTTCTATCCGATTTTTAACTTCCTTATTTACCGAAGGACCACTTACGCTTTCCTTACCTAGATTGCTTGCCAATGCATTATAAAGAGCTAGAATTGCAGCTCCTTGTTCGCTTGGCTTTACCAAAATCCTATTATCTGCATTTGATCCGGTCAAACTCATATGACTCTCCACTTGAATATGGTGGGACATAGTAGCATTTTCCAAATCTTTACCAATTTTTCTTTTGCTGGCGTATTGAGTAGCATATTCAACAGGTGAAATCCAAGTACCTAAAAAGTCGGCATTGAAACTCACAATTACATCGGCTTCATCAAAGCGATAGGTAGGCAACCCGGCTAATCCAAATGAAGCCTCATTGGCTTGAATCATTGCAGAATAAGAAACAGCATCATACTGCACTAATTCGGTGTTGGGATAAACTTTAGAAAAATCTTCAACCGCTTTTAAGGTTAAAGGACTCATTACGGTATTAGCAACAATCCTAATATTGGCATTTGGAGTTAACTTTGCTTTAATAGCATCATCGACCATATTCCAAGCACCTGCTGCATCATCTGATTTGGCATTGAAAAATGCTACCTCCTCGTTAGAAATTTTACAAGGACCTTGTAATCTGTTGTTGTCGTATAAGCTTAAAACACTTGCCTGAGCTCTAGCGCTAGTTCCACCTTTGGTAACAGAAGACAAAGTATTGCCCTCAACTTTAATTGGTCTTCCCTCCCTTGTTTTTACTAATACTGGACAATAATCTCCACCCTGCAAATAGGAAGAAGCGTAATAAGTAGCTACACCTGGAACAATTTCATCTGGTTTGACTACATAAGGAATAGCACGCTTGACAGGTATTTCGCAACTGGCAGCTATGGTAGCTGCACCTAAACCAAAACCCATATATTTTAGAAAATCTCTTCGGTTGGCCGGAGATCCTTTTTCTACTAATTGCTCCGCTATGGAAGGTTGATTAGAAAATTCTTGTTCGATTGACTTTGTATATTCTGGGTCGTTGGTCAATTGTTCCAAACCTACCCAAACCATATCATTTTTCATCTCGTTTTTTTGATCCATTTTAATCGATTAATTAGTAATGGCATTTTTGACATTCCAAACCACCTATATCTTCAACCGTAATTTTATCCTTTTTACCAGATGCTAAATCAGCATGCAGTTTTTCGTAATCCTGGTAATATTCATTGGATGTAAATTGAACTTCGGTTTCCCGGTGACAGTTGATACACCATCCCATAGATAACGGGGCGTATTGAGCAACTACCTCCATTTCTTCTACAGGCCCATGACATTGCTGACATTCCAATTTACCAACCGTTACGTGCTGTGCATGATTGAAATAAGCATGATCGGGAAGATTATGAATTCTTACCCATTCAATGGGCCCCTGAATTTTATCCTTGGTCTCATTAGTAAGAGAAGTTTTTATCCCTTCCCACTGTTCTTCTATTAATTGTTCTCCTTTGGCGTCGAGAGTTCCCACTTCTTTGATGTAGGTATCTGCGATCCAGTTCATGTATACCCTTTTGATGTCATCCTCAGAATATTCATCGTAATTTTCCAAGTAACTATCTGTATTTGGATCAAAACCAATAGAAGCATAAATTTTTGTTAATTCAGCAGTCCCGTATTTTGAACCCACTTTGATAGCTTTATGACAATTCATACAAGTATTGGCAGCTGGAATAACGGAATGTTTGGATCTTCTAGCCCCGTCGTGACAGTATTGACATTCAATTTTGTGTAAACCAGCATGTGTAGCATGTGAAAATGCGATAGGTTGGGTAGGCTCGTATCCTTGCTGTCTGCCTAACATAATGGCGTTATTAACGGTGGTATATCCACCTAAAACTACCAAAGCAAAAATAACGAAGGCAATAATTCCTTTGCTAGTAAGAATCTCAACTAAGGACTTTCTTTGAATATCTGTTTGGCCCTCGTTAATGGCTACCATATAATTCAGGTTAGACAATACTTTTGTCAGAATGATAGCTAAGAAGGCTAAAACAAGCGCAAGAATAGCAAATAGTAGGGTGTTGTCTGTTCCTTCTGAGGACTGATCCGCAGCGCCACCAACTGGCCCGACTGCCAATGGCTGAGGAACACAACTTCCATCATAAGTACACTGAATGTACTCAAGTAGGCTTGCAATTTCGTCATCAGTAAGATTCAAAAAATTGCTCATCACGTTAGGTTTCCACTGATTCCACAATTCTGTTGCCCTCGGGTGACCGGCATTTATCATTGCAGAGGAATTTCTTATCCAAGCATATAGATCTTCTGGAGGATAATCAGCCCATCTCTCTTCAACTCCCCCCAGTGCTGGCCCGACTAAATCAGACTTCATGTCCTTGTTGTGACAACTTGCGCACTGATTTCGGAAAAGGGTTTTACCCGCATCGATATCAGCCGCTCCTACAGAACTAACAAATGTCACCGACAAGATGACTGCTAGAACTATTCGATTTTTTGAAATGATGTTTTTTAACATTTTAAATGTGGATTTTAACACCTCTTTATTTAGATTTAATTGTGTCATATTTATGTCAGCGCAAAGATAAAATTCAAAGGCTTTATTGTAAAAAAATATAGAACCACTTGGCTTATTTAGATAAAGTCTAAATTAAATAGCTACTTTTGCAGATATATGGGGCCAAGGGTTGTAATCTACTAATTCGAAATCTCCATATTCAAAATCAAAAATGGACTTCCTTTTTTCTCTAATAATCACCTTCGGTAAAGGGCGAACAGTTCTTGACAATTGTAGTTTTGCTTGCTCAAGATGGTTGCTGTAAAGATGGACATCTCCAAAAGTATGTATGAAGTCTCCTAACCCAAGGTCGGTTACATGAGCCACCATCAAAGTCAACAAGGCATAAGAAGCAATATTGAACGGTACTCCTAAAAAAACATCAGCTGAACGCTGATAAAGTTGGCAACTCAGCTTGCCTTCTGCAACATAAAATTGAAACAAAGCATGGCAAGGCATTAAGGCCATCTCTTCGAGTTCCCCCACATTCCAAGCACTAACCACTATTCTTCTGCTATCGGGATTATTTTTCAACGTATCTACAGCTTGTTCGATTTGATTAATTACGCTCCCATCATAACCTTTCCAGCTTATCCACTGCTGGCCATAAACGGGACCCAGATTACCGTTTTCATCAGCCCATTCGTTCCAAATTCGAACACCATTCTTTTGCAAATACGCAATATTGGTATCCCCTTTTAGAAACCATAATAACTCGTGAAGAACAGATTTGAAATGAATCTTTTTTGTAGTTACCAAAGGAAATCCCTCACTGAGATCGAAACGCATTTGGTATCCGAAAAGACTAAGGGTACCAGTTCCTGTCCGGTCTGTTTTCTCAGAACCCTCTTTTAGTATCTTTTCAATCAGTCGGTGATAGGACTGCATGTGTTTATTAATGTTTGCGCAAAACAAATATAAATATTTGAATTTTTATAGGTTACTTAAAAAAACCTTCAAACATTAATTTTTTTGGGTTGTTTGCCGTAAAAGAATTCAAATGGCCTATCACAGTTTATCAGATACAGTTTCGGACCTGAGGAAAACCAAGCAATTACTAGAGATTAAAAGTGAGGTGGATCCCAATTTAGAAGCAGCCGAAATACATCGCAGAATTTTTGAAAAGGGTGGGCCTGCCATTCTCTTTACCAATCTAAAAGGGACCTCGTTTTCTGCCCTGAGTAATTTATATGGAACAATAGACCGCACAGAATACCTATTTAGAAAAACGCTCCCTAAAGTGGCAAAGATTATTGCCCTTAAGGCTGATCCCTCCGTTTTTCTAAAAGATCCTTTATCTTTTCTTTCAGCTCCTATAACCGCCTTAACTGCTTTACCGCGAAAAAGAAGATTAGCTCCTATTTTATATGGTAAAACCACTATTGACCAATTACCATTAATTAAGTCCTGGCCCGATGATGGCGGTGCCTTTGTTACCCTACCCCAAGTTTTTTCAATGCCTCCTAATTCTTCAAAAATCATGGATTCTAATTTAGGCATGTACAGAATTCAACTAACGGGGAACGACTATCCAATGAACGAAGAAATAGGACTTCACTACCAATTACACAGAGGAATAGGTGTACATCACACCATGTATAACGAAAGCGAAGACGAATTTAAAGTAAGCATTTTCATAGGTGGCCCTCCCTCCCATGCTTTTTCGGCCATTATGCCATTACCAGAGGGTTTATCAGAACTCACCTTTGCAGGAATGTTGGGAGGAAAAAGATTTGGCTATTGCATAGATGACGGATATTTCCTTTCAGCTGATGCTGATTTTGTCATCACAGGAATAGTGAAAAAAAATGAAAAGAAGCCTGAGGGGCCATTTGGAGATCATTTGGGATATTACAGTCTTCAACATCCCTTTCCTGTCCTTAAAGTACAACAGGTCTATCATAGAAAAAACGCCATTTGGCATTTCACCGTTGTAGGCAGACCTCCACAAGAGGATTCGAGTTTTGGACATCTGATTCATCTAATGGTTAAAAATTTAACTGCTCAAGAATTTCCTGGTGTAAGGAGTATCCACGCAGTAGACGCAGCTGGGGTACATCCTCTTTTATTGGCCGTAGGAAGCGAACGATATATGCCTTTTCGAGAAGAAAAACCGGAAGAAATACTCACCCAAGCCAATAGGATCATTGGGAGTGGTCAAACATCCTTAGCCAAATATCTTTTTATAGCCGCAGGAAATAGACATCCAGAATTAAATGCCAGAGATACCGACTATTTCTTCAATCACGTGCTACAAAGAGTAGATTGGAAAAGAGATTTACATTTTCATACCAAAACTACCATTGATACGCTTGACTATTCCGGAGAGGGATGGAATGAAGGGTCCAAAGTAGTCATTGCCTGTTGTGGTCCAGAGCTCCGAGAATTAGGTACAGAACTCCCCAAAGATTTTAGTCTTCCCACCTCTTTTCACGAAGTGGTCATAGCCCGCCCAGGAGTATTGGCAGTCCAACTTACTCCCGGCCAAACTATGGAAGACCTCATAAAAGCACTGAATAATCAGAATATGGACTCTTTTCCACTTGTAGTAGTGGTAGATCAACCTCACTTTACAGCGGCTTCCCTCAACAATTTCGTCTGGACCGTATTTACCCGTTCTAATCCCGCAAAAGATATTTATGGCATTAATGCGTTTGTAAAAGACAAACACTGGGGATGTGAAGGATCTCTCATTATAGACGCCAGAATAAAAAACCACCATGCCCCTGAACTCCTGCCAGATAAAAAAACACAAAAAAATGTCGATAAACTTTTTTCTAAAGGAGGGGAATTGTATAATGTTGTATGAATTTATTTTTCAACTCCATTAAAGAACTAAATCTTACAGATTCCAATCATAAAGCCAATCCGGTCAATGAGGTCTTAGATGAGTTTTTAATGAAAGGGTGGTATCGAATGAACAATAATTTGTTTACCGTCCACTGCATGTTTTTCGAAAACATGGTAAGTTCAGTATTGTGGCTAAGACTTCCGCTCAAAAACTATAAAAAATCAAAAAGCATTCGCCAAATATACAATCGAGTTCATTCTAATTTTAGAGTAGAAATTAGAAAAGCAACTTATTCAAAAAGCCAAGAAGCATTATATCAAAAATATGTGATTGACCTCAAACAAAGGAGTGGATCTTTTGCTTCCTATGTGGGATATAGGTTTAATACCTATGAAGTTAATGTGTATGACGACGACCTGCTTATTGCTTTTAGTTATTTTGATTTGGGTCAAAATTCGTTAGCTAGTATTCTGGGCGTATTTCACCCTCATTATCAAAAATACAGTTTGGGAATTTTTACCATGCTGGCTGAAATAGAATATGGCATAAAAAATGGATTTAGCTATTATTATCCTGGATATGTAGTTTTAAAAAATCCAATTTTTAATTATAAATTAAGGATCAAGCCGATGGAATTTTATCATCCACCCGAACAGGCGTGGATACCATGGGAATCCTTTGGGCCTTCGTATGATTTGATTGAAATTTTAACCCGACAAATACGGGCTTTAGCCAAAGCGCTTCGAGAAAATAAGATTTCATTTAGTATCATCCAACAGACCGAGTATAATCACAATACAGAAGATTGGCTGAGTTTTGGCCCATTATTGGATCACCCATTGTTTATTACTTTAGCCAGTTCTGAAGGAACAGATCATTTCACTGCTATTGTTTTCCACCCTTATCAAATGGCCTATGCGGTTTGTAGCGGCAAACATCCTATTCAATTAGATGTCGGTCTCTTTTTCTTTGAAGATGATCAAGAGATTCAACAAGAAAGCTCGATAGATTACAACAGCTATGAACTATTAGAAATTTTGACGGTTAAAAAAGAAACATCTGAAGTAGTAAGTTATCTACTAAACAGCCAATTACTGCCAAAATGATCCGCTATATATTTATTTGCACTTTAATCTTGGGGGTAATAGCCTGCGGTGGATACCGTTCTCTGCCGTTGGTTACCACACCAGCTGATTGGAAAACTCAAGTCATTCCTCAGACACCATCCGACAATAGCGGAGATGCTGAAGCGGGCTTTCAATATGTAATCAATGGAGACTATATTGGATCTGGGGTTCCTATGGCCCTATTGCCAAAGGGAATGGCTAATCGAACTTCCGATTCTTTGCTTAATCGAACTGGACTCAACGAAAATTTACCTCATATAGTCACCGCATTCCAAGCGGCTAACGGCATTCCAGTCCTGAATGGCAATTGCTTTACTTGTCATGCAGGAAAAATAGAAGGTGAAATAATTCTAGGGCTGGGAAACCCATTCTCAGACTTTACTAGAAACCTCACGCCTGCGGCAAAAGCATTAGACCTGGGGGTTCAACTTAAGTTTGGAAAAAATTCACCTGAGTGGGAAGCATATGAATCATTTAGCCAATATTTCGAAGCGATTGGTCCATATATCCAAACAAAAAATGTAGGAGTCAATCCAGCGGCGAGATTAGCAGAAGCGTGTGCCATGTATAGAGATCCTGAAGATTTGAGTTTTACTTATAATCCCACTTATTCTATGCACCGCTACACGCTTGCGAGCGATGTACCACCGCTTTGGAATGTTAAGAAAAAAAATGCCCTTTATTACACTGCCGTTGGGAGAGGTGATTTTTCAAAATTAATCTTTCAAGCGTCTGTTTTAGGCATTCCAGATACCATTGCAGCTAGAAAAGCAGTAAACCATTTTGTCGATGTAGTCGCTTGGCTGAAAAGTTTGACTCCACCACCCTTTCCAAGAGAAATCAATACTGCGCTTGCTGCGGAGGGGTCTTTGATATTCAATCAGCATTGTTCAAAATGTCACGGAACTTATGGACCTAATGAAACTTACCCCAACAAAGTCGTTAGTTTGTCGCTTATCGGCACAGATCCTTATTACGCGTCTTATGCAGTAGAAGCCCCAATTGTAGATTGGTACAACAAAAGCTGGTTTGCCACCTCTCCTCCCAAATCTTGGTTTGAGCCCATTGCAGGCTATGTCGCTCCTCCCTTAGATGGAATTTGGGCTACTGCTCCTTATTTGCATAACGGTTCGGTCCCCAACTTGTGGTCCTTATTAAAATCCTCAGAAAGACCATCCCAATGGGATAGGAATCCTCAAACAGCCGAATACGATTACCAATTATTAGGTTGGAAAGTCACCAATCTGGAGCAAAATTCAAAATATAGCTATGAAACTGGCTTGCCAGGATATGGCAACCAAGGACATACCTTTGGTGATCAGCTTGAGGACCAAGAACGCAGAGCAGTAATTGAATATCTGAAAACTTTATAACCCTATGGTCTAATAGACCAAAAGCAGCTGGATTGCTCATTAGTGAATACGATATTTTCTAATTTTCTAATGATGGATTCCAATGCTATTCGATTATTCCGGTAAGCATCTAGTTGAGCAACCAATTCCTGATCTTCGAGAATTGATGCATCCTTATTGACTATAACTGCGTACTCCTTAATAAAATTCTTGAATTGTCTGGAATCATCGTTAATACCGGACAAAACAGATTCTGGG
>CALAZP010000131.1 GCA_937926355.1 uncultured Saprospirales bacterium | reverse complement strand
TCTTGTATAATTTATTTATTCGAATTTCATGGTGGGTGATCAAGGTATTTAGCTTCTTTAACCACAAAGCACAGCTATGGATTCAGGGTAGAAAAAATTGGAAGTCTAATTTGAAAAAAAATCTTCCTAAACAAAGACAAGTAGTTTGGTTTCACTGTGCTTCTTTAGGGGAATTCGAACAAGGGCGTCCAATCATTGAAAACTTAAAAAAATCTTTTCCAGAATATTTTGTTTTATTGACTTTTTATTCCCCCTCGGGCTATGAAATAAGGAAGGATTATTCCCATGCTGACTATATCATGTATTTACCTTTAGATACTCGATCCAATGCAGAATATTTTGTTTCTACGGTAAAGCCGCTATGGGCCATCTTTATTAAATACGAATTTTGGTATCAGTTCTTGCATACCCTAAATAAGCATCATATCCCAACCTTTTTGGTTGCAGCCGTTTTTCGGTCCAATCAAATATTCTTTAAATGGTATGGCGGTTTTTTTCGACAAATTCCATTTTTCTTCACTGAAATCTTCGTACAAAATGCCAATTCAAAAGACCTGTTACAAGAGATTGGATATACAAAAACTACAGTCATCGGGGATACTAGAATTGATCGAGTCAGAGAAATTGCCAATCAAGCTCAAACAGATCAACGAATTCTTGAATTTATTGGCAATAGGAAAGTTTTAATAGCAGGGAGTACATGGCCTCCGGAAGAAAAAATTTTACTACAATGGATAGAGAAAGTAAACTTAAATGAATGGTGTCTGATTTTAGCCCCGCATCAAGTTGCTCCTCTTCACATCCAAAAAATCAAAAACCAATTTAAGCAATACCGTCTAATTACTTATTCTCAGCTAACTGAACGGTCGGCTTCGGATATTCTTTTGATAGATACTATAGGAATATTGTCAAGATTATATCAGGTAGGGACATTAGCTTTTATAGGAGGTGGTTTTGGAAAAAGTATCCACAATATTTTGGAACCAGCAGCTTTTGGTATTCCAATTATTTTTGGCCCCAACCATCATAAATTTATCGAAGCTCAAACGCTAATAGCTACTGAAGGAGCGTTTGAGGTAATAAATGAATTATCCTTCAACCGTATTTTCGATAAATTATCCCAAAAAGAGAGGTATGAGAAAGCACAAAAAGCGGTCCAAAATTATATCCAAGAGGGTCAAGGAGCAACTGCCAAACTGAATCATTATTTGAGTATGCACCGTTAATTTTAAAGTATATGAGTAAAGCAAATCCCTTAACGTTATTTAAGGACAAGAAAATATTGATATTTGGGGATGTCATGATAGATCGCTATATAATGGGTGGGGTAAATCGGATTTCACCTGAGGCGCCTGTTCCAGTGCTAAATTTGGAAAATCAAGAGGATCGACTAGGTGGAGCTTCCAACGTGGCGCTTAATGTGCAATCACTGGGTGGAATTCCTATTTTATTTAGTATTGTGGGGCAGGATGAAACAGGGCAAAGATTCAAAGAGTTAATGGATCAACAAGGGCTAGATACCCATTTTATTTTTCCCGTAAGGGGAAGAAAAAGCACCATCAAAAGTAGGGTGATGGCTGGTAGTCAGCAATTATTGAGGATTGATGAAGAGACTACCATACCCATTCAAGCCAAAGAAGTGGAACATATTTTTTTGAATATCCAACATTTTTTGGAGGGTAATGAGGTGGACGTGATTTTATTTCAAGACTACAATAAAGGACTTTTAGCGCCTGATTTAATTGAAAAAACAATTCAATTAGCCAATAAATTAGGTATTCCCACTATTGTTGACCCTAAGGCCGATAATTTTTGGTCTTATAAAGGCGTTACCTTATTCAAACCTAATTTTAAGGAAATCAAAGAGCGGGTTAATTTCCCCTTAGATACCTCTTTGGAGCTTCTTTCAAAAGGGGCAGCTTACATAAGAGATAAACTAAAAAACGACCTTACCGTTATAACATTATCAGCTAATGGAATTTTTGCAAATAATCATCAAACCTGTTTTATTGAACCAGCTAAAAAAAGGATAATTGCGGATGTCTGTGGAGCTGGGGATACAGTAGTCAGTGTATTGGCATTAGCATTAGCTGCTAAATTAGAACTGCGTGAAATGGTAAAATTAGCAAATATTGCTGGAGGGCAAGTGTGTGAAATACCTGGAGTAGTGGCTGTAAATTTGGAATCTTTACAAAAGGAGTATCTTTAAAATTAAATCAAATTATAATAATTGTAGTAAATTACCATAATTAAAAATACCTATGCAATGCGAATAATTACTTACCTCCTCGTCTTGTTCTTTACCAGCTCTAGCCTGAATTTAATCTATAGTCAAGATATATTGCTTTCAGAAGATTTTGATGGTGGTCTGCCACCAGAGTGGACCCTCCAAAAAGAATTGGGTAATGACGATTCCACGTCCAACTGGCAATATACTACCTCAGGCCCCGATGGAGATTATCCCATTGACCCTATCAACTCTACTTCTGCTGAAAATGGCTGGATGATGTTTGATTCTGATAAAAACTGTAATATTGGGGTAGGTCAGGATGCTTGGTTAATTTCTCCAGAAATCGATATAACTGGTATAACTGAGTTATACTTGTCCTTCGAAACATTCTATAGAAATTTTTACGACCGTCCACAGATAAGATTGGGTAATGCACTAGAAAATTTTGACAGCTGGGAGACCATTGAAATTTTTCCAGATATAGAAAACAATCAATTTAGTGGCATACTTGAGGGTGATGAAGGTTTAAACCCACACAAAGTTATTGCTGATTTAACTGAATTGCTTAATAGTAATTCGACTCTATATTTTGCCTTTCAGTTTTTGTCTGATGGTTCTGTAGCCCCCAACTCCAATGACTTTGGATGTGCTTACGCATGGCAAATAGACGACGTAGTTTTAACCACGGTTAACCCTGGTAACCAACATGATTTAAGATTGTCACAGCACAATGTTGCTCCTAACTATGCCACGCCTTTATCTCAAACTGACACTATCTTTCCAGCTGTTGTAATCACCAATGCTGGAATTGCTACCCAAACCGGTATTGTAGCAACTATTACTATTGAAGATGAAAATCAAGACGTTCTTTTTAGCTATGAGGAAGCTATTACAGACTTAGCTGCACAAGAATCTGTTTTATTAGTTGCTGACGATAAATATCTTCCTGAGATGGAAGGAAGTTTCAATATCATCTATTCTGTCACACAAGACTCTACCGATAATATTCCTAATAATAATATTATAGAGCAGGGGTACATTATTACAGAAAATTTATTTTCGAAAGATGATAATGCTATTATTACTGCTCTATCTGGTTTAGGCGAATCGGCTGAATTCTGGGAAGGTGGATGCTACTATTATGTGCCAAACGATGGTTATTTAGCTACTGAAGCCATCATCTCAGTTGCAAGTAATAATGGTGGTCAAGATCATTTAGGTCAAACAGTTTCATTATTGCTGTATGAAATCAACGAAGATGAGGACACCTCAGCCTTCAATACTGCCGATACAGAAATTTTAGGATTTGGTACATTCACATACACTGACGAAGAAAATTGGGTTCCAGTTACCATTCCTTTGTTTAGTCTAGATGGAGGAGAGGAACCTGGTGTTGAATTAACTGGAGGGAAAGAATATATTTTAATGGTCCAGTATACCCCCGAAATGTTTGCCTCCGCTAGTGAATTATCCTACCCTTATGGGATCTCCACAGTGGTAAAGGAAGGAGAAACATGGTATTTGGGAGGGTTTTCCAATGGAAATACGCTTTTAGTTAGAATGAGGATTGCTTCCATGAATTCAACTGCAGTAAAAACACTTAATTTATTAAACGATGAGTTTAATGTATTCCCTAATCCTGCAGTAACTTCTTTTACTACTAACTTCAGTCTAAGCTTTGATCCAGAATACGCTGTTTTAGAATTAATTAATGTGGATGGAAAGGTAGTGGCTAATCAAGCATTTTTGAATACCAGAACCGGACAAACCCAATTCGACGTAAACCAATTTCCTGCAGGAAATTACTTTGTCAGGTTAACAACCAATGAAGGAGTTGCAACTAGAAAATTAATCATACAACGTTAAGTTATATCATCTCAATTGCTGAAGGGCTTCTTGTAAGCTCTTCAGTTTAGAGTTCCCATCCTCTAATTTTTTTCGCTCTAAGGCAACTACATTTTCAGGAGCGTTATTTACAAACTTTTCATTATTCAGTTTACTGTTCACTCCTTTTAAAAATCCTTGATAGTAAGCTATTTCCTTCTCAA
Source organism: uncultured Saprospirales bacterium (assembly GCA_937926355.1). Taxonomy (GTDB): domain Bacteria; phylum Bacteroidota; class Bacteroidia; order Chitinophagales; family Saprospiraceae; genus CALAZP01. Next base: position 1,350 of record CALAZP010000131.1, on the reverse strand, counting down.
TTCGATCTCTTTCCTCTTCCATATCGATTTCTTTCTCCAGAATGAGGTGTAATTTATTGGTGCCTATTAGAAAAGAAACTACATTGTCGGGCTCCGCTTTAGTCCAATCAATTCCTTCTAAATTAGCCATTTTGACTACTAAATCTTGTAAACCCTTATCTTCTAAAATATAAGAAAGCTCCCCACCTGGTTCCCCAACTAATAAAAGGGGGACTTTCATCCCTACTCCATTTGAACTTCGAATTTCTCTTATTTTACTTACCAATTCCTTGCAAACTTCTACTTGATTGATTAATTGGGAGGTAATTGGCTCCACTTGAGGGAAGGAACTGATCACGCAGTCCTCTCCAGGTTTTCTAACCTGTAAATGATGCCAGATTTCTTCGGTAACAAAAGGCATAAAGGGATGCAATAAGGTCATTAAAGAGCTAAAATGATCCTTAGTATTCTGAATAGTTTCCTCTGATAGTTTACCATCAGAAACGGGTTTAATCATTTCTAAATACCAGGAACAGAAATCATCCCAGATTACCTTATACAAACTCATTACGGCATCTGACAACCTATATTCTTTAAAATAACGGTCTAAATCAGCAGTCAGGACTTTTATCCTGTCGGTCATCCAAAGGTGAGCAGTCACCGCGATGGGTTCTGGAGCAGTGCTTTGATCACTATGATTAGACTCCCAACCCTGAATTAAACGAAGGGCATTCCACATTTTATTACAAAAGTTTCTGCCTTGTTCGCACAATTTACTTTGATTTAGAACTTGTCCCGTATTGGGATCAAAGGGTGCATCAAAAACGATATCATTACCTGCAACGGTACTAGACAACATCCCGAATCTGACTCCATCCGCTCCATAGTTATCAATTAAGGCAAGCGCATCAGGTGAATTACCCAATGATTTACTCATTTTACGCTTTTTATTGTCCCTGACCATTCCGGTAAAATAAACTTCTTTAAAAGGTTGAATACCTTTTTCTTGAGCTAATTTTTCACCTAATAAACTGGGAGACCATTCATATCCCGCCATTATCATTCTAGCTACCCAGAAGAACATTATATCCCAACCAGTTACTAATACATTGGTGGGGTAGTAATATTTCAGTTCCTCTTGATTTTCGAAACCATCAAATACACTGATTGGCCATAGCCATGAAGAAAACCAAGTATCGACAACATCAGCCTCTTGTCTTAAATCCGCAGATTTTAAATTAGCATTACCCGTTTGTTTCCTCGCCAGATCTAAAGCCTCTTCTTCTGTTTTAGCAACAATTGGACTTTGATCATCTTCTTTTACATACCATGCAGGAATACGCTGTCCCCACCACAGCTGTCTGCTAATAC
>CALAZP010000130.1 GCA_937926355.1 uncultured Saprospirales bacterium | reverse complement strand
CTAATGGCCAAGACCATTGCTAAATTTTTAGACGTTCCCTTTTCGATAGTAGATGCCACCGTTTTTACGGAGGCAGGTTATGTAGGAGAAGACGTAGAGAGTATTTTATCGCGACTACTTCAAGTATGTGATTATGATGTAGATGCTGCTCAAAAGGGAATTGTTTATATTGACGAAATTGATAAAATTGCTAGGAAGAAAGACAACCCCTCCATAACACGGGATGTCTCAGGAGAAGGGGTGCAACAAGCCCTACTTAAGATGTTAGAGGGAACTGATGTCAATGTTCCTCCTCAAGGAGGCAGAAAGCATCCAGAACAAAAACTGGTAAAAGTGAACACCGAGAATATTCTGTTTATTTGCGGAGGCGCCTTCGATGGAATTGAAAAAGACATCTCCGCTAGACTCAATACTCAAGTAATTGGTTTCAAAGTAGGTGGTGAAGTAGAAGAAGTGGATCAAGAAAATATGCTTCAATACGTCTCTCACCAAGATATCAGAAAATACGGTCTGATTCCTGAACTTATTGGGCGACTTCCGGTCCTTACCTATTTAGAACCGTTGGATTTGGAAGCTATGAAAAAAATTCTAACAGAACCCAAAAATTCACTAATCAGACAATACCAAAAATTGATTGAATTGGAGGGGATTACTTTGGAATTTCCATCGGAAACTATAGACTTTATTGCAGAAAAAGCCATGGAATTCAAATTAGGTGCTAGAGGTTTGCGTTCTATTTGCGAAACGATCATGACCGATGCCATGTTTACCCTCCCTTCTCAAAAAGGGAAAATCAGTAAATTTGAAGTCACCAAAAAGTACGCGGAGGAAAGGTTAAAAAAATCTAACTTTAGCAAACTAAAGGCAGCTTAATTTGACTGCGTATGCGTTGTTTCGCTCACATCGCTTACAATGGAGCTAAATATCACGGTTGGCAAAGCCAACCTAATAGTCACACCGTCCAGGAAGTTTTAGAAGATACTTTTTCTACGATTCTGAATCGAGAGATCTCCATAGTGGGATGTGGAAGAACAGATACCGGTGTTCACGCTTCTTCCTACTACTTTCATTTTGATTGTCCTCAACCATTTCCTCCCAACTTTGAATACAGAATCAATAAGTATTTACCCAAAGACATAGTTGTTTACCAACTATATAAAGTGCCACCTGATGCACATGCTCGTTTTGACGCAGTGAATAGGTCTTACCATTACCACCTCTCGTTTATAAAAGATCCTTTTCAGCAGAGCACTACAGCTTATCTTCCTTTGGCACAAAAAGCAGATTTTGAAAAATTGCAACAAGCAGCCCAACTTTTATTGCAGTATAATCAATTCTACCCGTTTTGTAAATCAGATTCAGATACTTTAGGATATATCTGTACTATTAAAACCACCCAATGGTACACCAAGGCTAATGGTTTGGTTTTCAATATTCAGGCCAATAGATTCCTTAGGGGTATGGTCCGATTAATTGTAGGAATGTGCTTAAATGTAGGTTGGGAAAAATTAACGCTTGAAGAGGTGAACGCCTCTTTGAAACAACAAAAAAGATTAAAAAATGCTTGGAGCGCTCCACCTGAAGGGTTGTTTCTTTCCCAAATTGAATATCCCTATCCTCTAAAGCCATTAACTCTGCTTGAGTAATCCAAAAACTCTGTTTCGTTACACCAATATCCCAACCTTTTAAAGTCTTTTTGAATCTTTTTCCATATCAAGCTATCCAAAGTCACCCTTTGTGAATATTTCTTCATTATTCAATCGGTATGTAAAAATCAACAATTGCCTTTCCTTCGGGATGTTCGTTGAAGTTATTATGATAAATTTCAAATGGATTTCTGTCAGCTTTTTTATAACCATTTTCGCTCATCCATAAAAATAGCCCTTTCCAAGACTTTTCAAATTCGTTCAAGCCTATCTCGAAACTTCCAACAATAAATTTTCCTGGATCAATCGCAGTCATTCCAATTTCGCCATCTGTTTCTACAGGTTGGTTTAACAAAATGGAAGCACTCATTCTTACTCTGTCAGCTTCTGTATCCCTAAAACTGTCGTGATAAATGGTTGCCATTTTTGTTTGGTCATTCATCAAGCCTTGTAGTGTTGCCCATTGAATCAGTTTACCATAAGCATTTTCAAGATTTTGTGGTCCAATACTTAATACATAAGCCAAAATCATTTTTGGCATTTCTTTAATTTCAATTTTTGCATTCATTTGTAAGCAAATTATAGTTTATCCAAGATAGTCTTAATACCCTTTATAGTTGACTCACCTTCCTCTTTCGATTTGGATTTTATTCTACTATTGTTTGGTAAATCTCTTCTTGGAATGATTCACTTTGCATTTCCTTACCCAATTTTTCTGCTTTCTCTTTGTAGGATTTATTGGTAAACAAGTCAATTATTTTAGCTTCCAAATTTTTTACTGTTATTCGGCTCACATCTATTCCTAATGGACCTATTCCTTTTCGAGCCACTATTTTGTTCCAAACATATTGGTCAATTATATGGGGAATAATCAATGAAGCACATCCATATTTTAGAGCAGTGTGTGTGGTACCTGAACCTCCATGATGAATTACTGCATATAATTTGGGAAATATCCAATCATACGGGATACGGTTTACAAAATGGAATCTTTCTTGATCATAGTTTTTAGGTTTTACAAGTCCTCCCGATGCTGTATTAATGATTGCTGGAATGTTATTTTGATCAAGAATCTCAAGGATTATGCTCGTTTTCTCTTTCGGGTTAGTATTGATCATGCTTCCAAAAGTGACCAGTATTACTTTGGAATGTTTTTTCAAGAAATCATTTAACGCTTCTGATGCTTCCCAATTGGTAGTTTTCTTTCTTTCATGATAGCCTAAAACCTGTAAATTATCATTCCAATATTCGGGTCTTTTGAATAAGGAAGGAGAAATGGTATAAATAGCCTTATTGTCGAACAAAGCTTTTTTTATATCCTTTGTTTTTATTCTATATGAGGTAGACACCCATTTTAATGAACCTGCAATGGTTCTTATTAATCCAAAATTGGCTAATTGATAAGTTAATTTATTAATGAACGGTCCAAAATTTTTATTAAATGCTACATGGGAATGTTCTTTTACATAATGCATATATGGCACGGGACTGACAAACACCCGTTTGCCATTATTTTCCAATCCCCAAATGACCGGGTACATTACTTTTCCATTATGCACAATTCTATCTGGTTTTAGGTTTTTGATGATTTCTTCTTGCATAATAATCATCTCTTTATTTACCTCTTGTTGTGCAGCTATTAGTTTGACATAGGCTTTCAATTTTTTTAGACTTAAATTTCCACCTCCCATTGCCGTTCTTCCGGCAGGGCTATCAAGCATTTTGATAAACTTATCTCCTAAAGAAGCAAATCCGAACCCTGAGTCCTCAGCAAGACTTCTAAATTGTTCTGGAAACATGCAGGTAATCGTATGACCTTTTTGGTGCAAAATCTCCCCAATAGCCAAAAAGGGCTCCATGTCGCCTCTTGTTCCTATTGATGTGAGAAGTATTTTCAATTTGTTCGATTTTTTCAGTGGCCAATATGAAAATTACATTTTTTAGTCTTACAAAAAATATAAAAATCTACCGGTTTTTGAAAAGTATGATAAATATATAGATATGGCTTAAAAAGGTAGTCAAACCGTAAGTCACAAACATCAGCCAGATAAACCCTAAGTCCTGGTCGTAGAGTTTTAAGCCGAAGAATTGAGGGAAAGCCGTCATAAAACTGCTCCTTTGCCATAAACGTCAAGCCCAAATACCGAAATGCGTTTAGGAAAACAAAAGGCAAAAGTGCTTCGTGTAAGGATAGTTTTGAAATTCGAGGCTTAATCCAATACTTGAAACCTAAAATGATTGCGATTGTGCCTGTTAAGGCTTGTAAGTTGATAATTGTAAAATTGTCCATTTTGTTATTATTTCTAGTGATTACTTACTCTTTGGGATTGGTTTTTTATTCAATTGATTGAAAATAAATTTAGGAGC
>CALAZP010000129.1 GCA_937926355.1 uncultured Saprospirales bacterium | reverse complement strand
GTGTAGCTTGTGCTAAAGCTTCATTATCAGTAAATTCAAGAAGGGTAAAGGTCACAAAAGTATTATTCAAAAGTTGTTCTCCTGCATCCCCCAATGAAGCTAATCCTCTGGCTTGTCCTTTCGCAATACTGGCTTCCATTTCAGAGGCATCATAAAACCCCCTCTCCTGAATAAGTTGCATGTTAAACGCACCGTTTTCATCTCTATTAAACCACCTGGCTACCATTTTGTGGGCAATTTGATATTCATTAATAGCCTTTGAAAGTTGCATTTGATAAATTTCTTTTTCCTTTGGAAGGACTACGGCTTGGGTGTAATAATTATTGGTATATCTGAGTGGAGTTCCTAAATTTTCTGCAATGCCGATTTCAATTGCCCCATTTAAAGTGTCCTGTAAATATCCATTTTTTATATAGTCTTCCTCCGTTAAGGGAAATCTATTCAAACTGATAGTAATATTCTCTATTCGATGTTCATTGTATTTATCTGGAAAGGGTTTGTTGTCCCAAGATTTCATTACTAACTCATAACTTGGAAAGTTTCCGGCTTCAATTAGAATCATGTGCAAGGAACTCCTCCGATAATCTAATTCTGAATTTTGACTGAATAAACCAAGAGCACTCATTGTTGAAATTAAGAAAATGGAAAGTTGTCGCATAAATTTTTTGTTATTATTCAGCTCAATGTATAATACCCTACAGAATTGAGCAAAAAAAATAGGTAACAGATTGATCTATTACCTATTTTTTTTTGGTCTGAGATTGCTCCTTTTTCTATTACTGTCGGGGTTTTGTATTGTTGGCGATTGTGGCTAATGCCCTAAATTGTTCAGCTATAAATCTTGAGAAAATGATGATAAGCAACCCGTATATGGGTGCTAATATTATTAAAAATATTCCTTGACTGAAGAAATAAATATCAAAATACTCCTCAAAAATATAGCCAGCATCTCCACTTAAAAAGATAGAAGATATGATTCCTGTACCGAATCCCAAAATAGCTACCCATGTCCCGAACCATTCTCCAGAAGTTTGGATTAAACTAGCATAAATAGGAGTTGCAACAAAATCATTTCCGTTGTCGGCAGTTAAATCTAATTCTGACCTTCTTTTCATCCATAGTTTGAAGCTTATCCAACCTGCTAATGCCACTATTGGCCAAGAAAATAAGAAAACAAAAAAATACCTAGCTGGTAGATCTAGAATACCATTATCAAAGGCGATATACAATATTAATATGGGAACTAATAAATTTAGGATGGCAAAAATGGTGTAT
>CALAZP010000128.1 GCA_937926355.1 uncultured Saprospirales bacterium | reverse complement strand
CCATTTGGTCTATGAATGCTTTGATTTCATTAGAAAACGGAAAAGCCTTAATCCTCAATCCTTCCAAATGATGATTTTCCAACTCCAAAAGGTCTATGGCTTCTTCCACTGAATGCTTGCTGGTTCCAAAATATAGGATGCCCGAAGTTCCTTTTTTACCCTTTGCATATTGGTCAGGTGCAGGCACCAAACTCTTGGTTGTTTCCCATTTTTTCAATAACCGATCTACATTTCTCACATAGGCATCGCCCTTTTCTGTATATCTGGCCATTTCATCTTTAGAAGTACCTCGGGTAAAAAATGACCCTTTGGTAGGGTGGGTTCCGGGCAAGGTTCGGTAACATACTCCATCGTCATCCACATCAAGATATCTTCCAAAAACTTCCAAAGCATCTAATTGCTCCGCAGACAAAACCTTTCCCCTATCATATTCTTTGGGGATTTCGACCATCTCAAATGAAGAAGATAAATGATCATTCATTCCTAAATCTAAATCTGTCATCAGTATAATAGGGGTTTGCAATTGATCTGCTAGATCAAAACACTGAATGGACATTTCAAAACACTCTTTAGGATCTGATGGAAATAATAAAACATGTTTGGTATCTCCATGAGATGCATAAGCAGAGGATATGATATCAGCTTGTTGTGTTCTGGTGGGCATTCCCGTTGAAGGTCCTCCTCTCTGGACATTGACTAATACTACTGGAATTTCCGCAAAATAAGCCAACCCAAGGAATTCGCTCATAAGAGAAACTCCCGGACCGCTGGTAGCGGTAAAAGCTCTAGCTCCATTCCATGTCGCCCCCATGACCATTCCCATGGCTGCTAATTCATCTTCAGCCTGTACAATGGCAAATTTTTTCTTGCCAGATTCTTGGTCTATTCGAAGTTTGTTGGCAAACTTTTCAAAAGCATTAACTACTGAAGTTGAAGGTGTAATAGGATACCAGGCAGCTACGGTGGCTCCGCCGTAAACAGCACCTAAGCCGATAGCGGCATTGCCGTCCATCATAATCTTTCCGGCTGTTAGGTTTCTGCTTGCTAATTGCAAATGGATGGGGTATGCTACATGCTCTACAATATAATTTCTACCCAATTCCAATGCCAATATATTAGGTGGGATAAGTTTCTCGACCTTTTTAAACTGGTCCTTTATGATTCCAGTCAGTACCTCCCAGTCAATTTTAATTAAAGTGGCCAATGCCCCCACATAGACAATATTTTTAAATAATTGTCTATGTCTAGGATTAGTGAAATTATCGGCGCACAACTTGGTCATGGGAATTCCGATAAAATGAATATCGTCTCTTCTCCAATCTGCAGGTAATTCTTTGGTATTGTCGTAAATAAAATATCCTCCTGATGCGGCATTTTGA
>CALAZP010000127.1 GCA_937926355.1 uncultured Saprospirales bacterium | reverse complement strand
ATATTGATGGAGATGGAGTGTATGATGAGGAGGATTTTTGTCCTACTTTAGCAGGTCTTTTAGCCTTCGGTGGATGTCCAGATACTGATAATGACGGCGTGGCCGATCTTTATGATAATTGTCCGGAGGAAAAAGGACCGGAGGAATACAATGGTTGCCCGCCTACTGACCGAGATAATGATGGAATACCTGATAATAAGGATAATTGCCCTGATGATCCTGGTTTAATTGCTTTTGATGGTTGTCCGGATTTTGATGAAGATGGAATAACCGATGCTTTAGACCAATGTCCAACAATTCCAGGAAGACCAGAAAGCAAGGGATGCCCTGATATTCTCCCTTTTGAGAAAGAATTATTAGACGAATCAGCAGCTGCCATAACATTTTCCACTAATAGTGCAGTTTTACGAAGCGAAGCGATGGATGTCTTTGACAGGGTAGTATTACTAATGAGAAAATATCCCTTCTTTGCACTTTCAATTAAAATGCATTCTACCTCTTCAGGCAATCAGTCTGGTCCACTGCAATTAGCTGAAAAGAGAGCAAAGGCCTGTTACGATTATTTACTTTACAGGGGAATCAGCCCTAAACGAATGAGTTATCGGGGAGCTATTCCTGACCAACAAGCTGATAGAGGCAAGCTAGCACTATCTATTTCTGTTAGGGAAGGTTATTAACAATTTTTTCTATTACTAAAGGAACCCCTACAGTTGCTACTTCAGGAATGACTTGAAGTTGAGGGTGATGAATAGGGGCTGGATTAGGGTCAATAAGTACCATTGGAGTTTTTGGAGGTACATATTGATATAGGCCTGCTGCTGGATAAACCTGTAAAGAGGTGCCCACAATTAAAAAAATATCAGCAGAGCTCACCCACTCCGCAGCAGTTTCCATAGCAGGAACGGACTCACCAAACCATACAATATGAGGCCTTAATTGCCCTCCTTCTGGACAAGTATCACCCCATTTTAAATCTTCTTCAATAGGTACAATCCAATCTGGGTTTTTGGTAGATCTAGCTAGTTTTAAAGAACCGTGAAGATGTAGAATTTTTTTGTTTCCCGCTCGCTCATGAAGATCATCGACATTTTGCGTAATAATTTCTACCTCACATTTATTTTGTAATGCTGCAAGGCCTAAATGAGCGGAATTGGGCGCTACCTTTTCTAATTCCCTCCTTCTTTCATTATAAAACCTAAGAACCAACTCGGGGTTTTTTTCCCATGCTTCAGGTGTAGCTACCTCTTCTACTAAATGATTCTCCCAAAGGCCATCTTGATCGCGAAAAGTTTTTAAGCCACTCTCCCTGCTTATACCCGCGCCAGTGAATACTACTATTTTCATCTTTTATATTTAAATTCCTGAGTATTGAGCTATGATTTTTTCAAATAAAGAACCGGGAAGCAGACGCTTAATGAATAGAGAAAGTTGTTGCATTGGATGACCAATACTATAACTGGGGCGCAGTTTTTTACTTTGAGAAATATTCCAAATTTTTTCAGCAGCTTCTTTAACGGTAATTCCTTTGGAAACCTCCGCGTTAATATGACGGTGTACCTGCTGAAAATCGCGGGTATAAGGGTGCTCCTTTTGGTCTATCTCCGTTAATCGATTTTCATTAATGGAGGTTTGCATATCTCCAGCCAAAATACTAGTGCTTTGGATTCCAAAGCTTTTTATTTCCATACGCAAAGCCTCATTAATTTTGTTAACTGCCGCTTTACTTGCACAATATAAACCTCTATAGGGCAATGCAATTTCAGATCCAATGGAACTAATATTAATTATCTTACCACTTCCTTGCCCTCTCATTATAGGAAGGACATATTTAAGCGTTAAAACCGTGCCCATAACGTTGGTTTGGAAAAGGACATTCAGCTTATCCATTCCCACAATTTCAGTTGGACTAGCTAGGCCGATTCCTGCATTATTTACTAAAATATCCAGCCGCCCCTCACGGAAAAAAATATGCTCTACCACCTCCGATACTTGTTTTTCGTTCGTGACATCCATAGCTAATGTGGTATAGGCAGTGGCTGGATAACGACTTGGATTCCTGCAAGTACCGTAAACAATGAATCCATTTTCGTGAAAAATTTTAGCCAAACCTTGTCCCAAACCAGCGGATGTTCCAGTAATTAGCACTACTTTTTGCATATTAAAATAATTGTATTTTTTTTCGCCTCTCCATTTCTAAACCCTTCCAAACCTTAGGAAGTTCCTCCAGCATATCACTTGATTTCATTCCGGTTATTCCCCAATGTTCTGCTGCTAAGTCTCCCGCTTTCCCATGCGCAAATACTCCTAATAAAGCTGCCTCCTCAGGGGAATATCCTTTTGCTAATAATCCAGTTAAAATACCCGTTAAAATATCACCGCTCCCTCCTTTTGCCATTCCTGCATTGCCAGTCGTATTAAAATATATAGAACCATTGGGAAATGCTACCGCGGAATGTGCCCCTTTTAAAATCACAATAATTTCAAGATTTTGAGCTATTTCTTGGACTTGATCTAATCGTTCCCAATGATTATCTACCGGACCGGCCAGCCGTTCTAATTCTTTAAAATGAGGAGTTATTATACTATTCTTAGGAATACTTTTTTGCCAATTAAATGCTGCAATCAAATTCAGAGCATCTGCATCCAACACCAAGGATGTTCCGCATTGCTGAAGCATTTGCTTCAACCAAAGACCTGTGTTATTAGATAGCCCTAATCCAGGACCTATTCCAATAGCCTGATATTTATGGACGTTTTCCGGAATACTTTCAATTTTATCCTCTTGGCCTAATGAACAGCACATGGCTTCGGGACAAATACTTTGCATCATAGGCACCAATTGATCAGGCACACCCAGACTCACAAGACCAGTCCCCGTTCTGAGGCTTCCTCCACTTGCTAAAGCAATGGCCCCTCCTTTACCCTTTGATCCGCCAATTAATAAGGCATGACCATTGGTTCCCTTATGATCAAACTTATTGGGAATTTTGATAATATCTATAATTGCTTCCTTCTCAATGGTATAATATTCGGTTTTACAAATGTTTATAAATTCCTGACTCAGTCCTATTTTCCTAATCAACCATTGTCCGACATGGTGTTGGTGCTCTGGCATCAAATAAGCTAGTTTTGGAACTTCTATCCCAAAGGTATAATGGGCTTCGAAAGCTTTACCACCAATGCGAGTATCTATAGCTAAACCACTAGGAATATCAACAGCAATCTTAAGTACTCGCTTTTGTGCGTTTAAAAATTTGATCCATTCCAGGTAGATGCCTTGAATGGGCCTATTTAGACCTGTACCTAAGAGTGCATCGATAATAACAGAACCTTCTAAGTCCCATTTTAAATCATTAGGTTGAGATATAGTAACCTTGGATAAACCTTCAATAGGTAATAATTTTTCATGTTGACGTAATGCTTCTTCACTATATGTATTGCTCTTTACCCTAATTACGCTGATTCGGTAACCCTGATTAAATAATAACCTGGCAATCACCAGTCCATCGCCTCCATTATTACCCGGACCACAAAAAATATAAATGGGGTAATCCCCTTCGGGAAAAGTTTCCTTAAACCAGTCGCAAAAAGATGCTCCTGCTCGCTCCATCAATTCCTGGCTAGTGAAGCCTTCATTTAGAATAGTATAGGCATCCAGTTCCCTGATTTGTTGATGGTTGAGAATCTTCAATACATCAGGTGTTTAGTGTAAAATAATATAACAGATCATTAATATTAAAATCCCTAATCCACCTTGAATAAGTGTTGAAAGGGTATGGGTTTTGTAGGCAGTTTTTAGATCGATTTTTCCCAATTGGCTGACAATCCAAAAATAACTATCATTAGCATGGGAAACGGTCATGGCTCCTATACCTGTAGCAAGGATTACCCATATTTTATCTACTTCACTATGTATCCCTGCATTTGCTAGCATAGGGAAAACAATAGAAGCAGTGGTAATCATAGCAACGGTTGAAGAGCCTTGAGCTGTTTTCAACCCAGCAGCTATAAGAAATGGAACCAACAAAAATAGGGTAGCAGACATTTCAATCGATTCTAAAACTTCAGCAAAAGACATGGTTTTTAGTACACCGCCTAAAGCACCCCCCATAGCCGTAATAAATAATATAGGTGCTGCCTGAGCAATTCCCTGTTGTAAAGCATCTTTTGGAGCATTTTTTATTAAAAGTGCTGCGATTAACCCAGCTAATAATGCTATGGTAGGGTGGGCGATAAAAGAAAGCCAATCATAGGGTCTCCCCAAAAAAGGTCCTATGGTACCTAAAGCCATTAACATTACTGGAATCAGTATGGGCATTAGAGAAGAAATAGTACTGGGTAATATTTTTGGAATTTTTATTTCATTACTTGGCGGCAGATCATTTGATGAATATTGGTATTGGGGATGTTGGGCTAAATAAGAAGCAAAAGCCCATCCCAATAGTGATATGATAAACGCAAAGAAACCTCCGTATATAAAGAGTAAAAATATATTTTCCATTTCGAAGGTTGCCGCTACAGCTAGTGGACCTGGGGTTGGTGGGACCAGTACATGGGTAGCATATAATCCTGTAGCCAAGGCAACTGAAAAAGCAGTTAAAGATTTACCAGTTGTGACTGCAAGCTTTTTGTTTAATGAAGATAAAACGACAAATGCCGCATCGCAGAAAACGGGTATGGCTACTAAAAAACCCAATAGGTTCATAACAAGTAAGGGGTATTTGGCGGATAATCTATGGATAAGAAACTGGGCAATGGAAAGAGTAGCACCAGATTTTTCAAGAATCACTCCAATGATGGAACCAAAAAGAATGAGTAATCCTATTTGTGAAAAAGTATTTCCAAATCCTTGCGCAATTAATTGGGGGATTTCTGGAAAAGGAGTTCCAATTGCCCATGCCATAAAGAGAACTGAAACCAGTAATACCCAGAAAGCGTGCCACTTCAACCATGAGGTACCTATCACAATCCAAACAATGGCTAATGCCAACCAAATGAAATCCAAAATCATGTTTTGATGGATTTTTGATACCCCCTCATAATATTTACTGTAGTTTGATACAGTAATTTTTCCGCATTTGATATGGCAGTGTTCAAACTCATTGGTTGATTGACAATAGAAAAAACGGAAGTAATACCATTTTCATATAACTCTTTGAGGTCCCCATCATAACTTCCTGCAATGCATACTACAGGGATATTCCTTTTTTTACCAATACTACCTAATTGATAAATGAGTTTCCCAAACTTACTTTGACCATCTATTTTACCTTCTCCTGTAATGATAAGGGAACATTTATATAATTTTCTTTCCATATGGGTTATCTGATATAGTATATCAAAACCAGAGTGAATATTAGCTTGGAATAATCCGGCCATTCCCGCTCCTGTTCCCCCCGCAGCACCTCCACCAGGTAATACGCCAATATCAATTCCCGCTTGATGGGAGATAATTTGAGCCCAGTTGCGCATCCCTTTTTCTAATAATGCTAAATCTCCTGGGTCCGCTCCCTTTTGCGGACCATATACAAATGTTGCTCCTTTTTTACCAAGCAAGGGATTGACTACATCAGCCGCCACGATTAGATCAATATCTGTTAGCCTCATCGACCAACCCTCATTTTTGATGTGAGCTATTTTATGCAAATTTTTCCCTACTGGGTGTAGCTCTTTCCCCTTTTTATTAAGAATCTTTCCTCCTAGGGCTGCGTAAATTCCAAGACCACCATCATTGGTAGCACTTCCTCCTACTCCCAAGAAAATTTTTTTACAACCTTTTTCCAGAGCATCTTTAATCATAATCCCAACTCCATAAGTAGAGGTATTCAGCGGATTTCTATGTCGCTTTTTTAGCAGGGCCAAACCAGCAGTACTGGATAATTCAATCCAAGCGGCAGGTTCTTGATCGAAAAGGAAATAAGAAACTTGTATGGGTCTGAAAAGGGGATCAAATGTATGGACCTTTACCATTTTCCCTTTAATATGCTGTTTTAAAACAGCTAAAGCTCCTTCACCACCATCTGAAAATGGGAATTTGGAGGTTTCCATTTTCGGCATAACCTCCAAAATTCCTTTTTCTATAGTTTCAGCTACTTCAATAGCTGTAAGGCTCTCTTTAAAAGAGTCTGGTGCAATTAGAATACTCATTTTGCACCTTAACTTACTTTTCTTCCACTTTTTCTAACCTATTGGCTAAATCTTCTAAGTGGGCTTTAGTTAAAGTATCAGATTGCTTTTTGGCTGCCTTTTCTAAATCTTTTTGTAGCTCCTTAAGCGTATATAGCGTTAAGGATTGTATATCTGTTGTAGAAGAAACATTTCCCGATAATTGATTCAACATGGCATCGACAAATACCTTCTGTAGGTTTCTTCTAAAGGGATCAATACTTGAACCAGTGTAAATTTCAGCAAAAACACCTGCTTTTAATTCTGCATATAAATCTGTCAATCCATATCCCAAAGGATTTAAGGTATGGCTTTCAATCAATCGTTTCTGTCTGCTCTCACTTAAGGCATTTTTTAACCCATAAGTTTGCACCCCTTTGATTCGATCTAATAGTCCACTTCCTTGAATTTTGTTAAGTATGTCTTGGTTGATTAACCATGTAGGTGTTTTGAAAACTTGGTTATTGAGAAATGCTACCGCTCTTTGTTGCTTTTCTTTAGGTACGGAGGAATAAACTGCTCCTTCTTGGCCAAAGGTTTTATCATATTCGTAGACTCCACCAATATTACTGGAGACATGCCCTACGTACCTGGTAAATTGTCCAATTACTTGTCCATATATTTCTTGTAAATCTTCATAATCTTGACCTTCTTCTTCATCTTCTATCCACCCTTTAAGATTCTTGACAATCCTCTTGAGGTTCGCAATTCCTAACTCACTAGCATATATGGCATCGTCTCCAATATCTTCTGTTTGAGAAGAAGGATCTGTGCTACTAGATTGTCCAAATCGGTAAATAGGATCATCTGCTTTAGCTTCAATCCATTTATTTAGGACTTTTTCTTCCGCATCAGTATCTAAATTTCCTGAAGGTAATTTATATCCCCATTCGATAGACCATTTATCATAAGGACCTACTAATGGAAATAACCCTGCACCTTCGTCTTCAGGTTGAGCCACATAGTTAAATCTAGCATAATCCATTATAGAAGGGGCGACCCCCATTCTTTGGACAAAACCAGGCGCTCTTAAAGAATCTACTGGGTATGCTGGACTAGATCCCATATTATGAGGCAACCCTAAGGTATGACCAACTTCATGTGCCGCCACGAATCGAATCAAAGTCCCCATTAATTCGTCCTCGAATTTGACCTTTCGAGCATCCGGATTTACCGCTGCAGTTTGCACCAAAAACCAATTGCGTAATAGGTTCATTACATTGTGATACCATAAAATATCACTTTCCAAAATCTCACCTGTTCTTGGGTCGTGAACATGAGGTCCCTGAGCATTTTGAATTTCAGTTGATATATACCTGATGACTGAATATCGAACATCCTCAGGACTCCAATCAGGATCTTCTTCTTTAGAGGGAGGATCCTTTGCAATAATTGCATTTTTAAAACCTGCCGCTTCAAAAGCAACTTGCCAATCCTCAACACCTTGTTTGATAAACGGTCTCCATTTTTCTGGTGTGCCTGGATCTACGTAATATACTATGGGTTTAATAGGCTCCACCAACTCTCCTCTTGCATAAGCTTCGGGATCTTTTGGCTCTAATCTCCATTTGGTGATATAAGTTCTAGTTCCCGCCTTTTGTTCGTTGAGACTGTAATCTACTTGATTCACTGAAAAATATCCTACTCTTGAGTCGGCCAATCTAGGTTGCATGGGTTCCTCAGGCAACAGAATAAAGCTCTGATTCATTTCCAAAGACAAACTTTGGGTAAGACCGTTATCTGGAAGATCTGTTCCATTATAGGTCAAAATATGCCTAACCTCTACATTATTGGGGAAGGCCTTCATATAATTGATGAAAGTCCTTTTAGCATCTAGATTTCTTATTCCAAATCTCTTCCTTTGATAATCCATTAATGCACCTATCATCGGTACGTCCGAGGTAAAAAGATTGGTCACATCAACGACTACAGAAGAAGAATCCTCTGCTATGGTTTTGATGTCAAAGGTCCTGATAATGGGCTCGAAATTATTATTCTTAACCGATTGATAAATGGGCTCATCAGGATTGGCCACACTGGTATAAGAAACAGATCTCAATAATATTTTGTCCTCATGGCGCTGCCATCTGATGACCTGTTGAGGTCTAGATTTCATACCTGCTCCACCAAAACTTAAATTTTTAACATAACCCGCAATTCGGCTTACCACAAGGATTTCTTTTTCCAACAAATCATTATCTAATTCGAAGTAATACTTATCATCTACCTTATGAACACCAAAAAGACCCTCCTGGGAAACGGCCTCATCTGTAATGATTTCTGAGTAATCTTTGAATTTACTTTTTTTCTTTTGTGCTGTGCTGTCTGCACTGGTGGTATCAGATTCTGATGTCACTTCGTCTTGCGCATAACCCATTACCAATACCAATGAGAATAGGAAATACAAGGATAGTTTTTTCAACATTTTGAATGTTTTTTGTTTAATCAATTCCCTATACCTTACCTTCTTTAGGCAATGCTAACGGGTTTTTTAATTTTTCTTTATTCGCGTTTTTCATAGCTTCTCCCATCTGCATGGATGCAGTAAAAGAGGCTACCATTTCAGATAACATTTGGCTTCCAGAGGTAGGAGAATTAGGTAATAGTACCAAATTACTATTGGCATTTTCTCCCATGGATTGAAGGGTGTCGTAATGTTGCGTAACGACAATCAAGGCAGAAGCCTCTTGAGAATTAATGCCTACATTGTTGAGAATGTCAACTGATTCCTCTAGACCTTTAGCAATTTCCCTTCTTTGATCCGCTATACCTTGACCTTGTAGGCGCTTACTTTCAGCTTCAGCTTTGGCTTTGGCCACAATTCTAACCCGTTCAGCTTCACCCTCAAATTCCGCTGCAATTTTCTTTCTTTCGGAAGCATTAATATGGTTCATAGCGGACTTTACTTGTTGGTCCGGATCAATATCTGTTACTAAGGCCTTGATGATCCCATAGCCGTAAGTGTTCATGGCATCTTCTAATTCCCTTTTAGTAGCCACTGCGATATCGTCCTTTCTTTCAAACACATCATCCAACTTCATTTTAGGAACTTCAGCTCTTACTGTATCAAAAACGTAGGAGGTTATTTGTTCTGTTGAACTGTCTAATTTGTAAAAGGCATCGTAAACAGCATC
>CALAZP010000126.1 GCA_937926355.1 uncultured Saprospirales bacterium | reverse complement strand
ACCCCTGATGACACCCCATATTTTTGAGGAATACCCAAATAGGAAACAATTAAATCTTCCTGACCATTCCCATCTAAATCCACTGAAAGGATACGAGATGTATTCTCCAAAACCGCTGGTAACGCTATTTTTTGCTTTTCAAAACCACCATTACCGTCGTTCAAATACAACCGATCTAAATAAGCCGATGATTGAGCCGGCAGATGATTACCCCCACTACCTACTACCAAATCCAAATCACCATCGGCATCCGCATCAAAAAAAGCCGCACATACATCCTCGTAATACGCCTCTTCTTCCCAAAGTTGATCATCCTCCTGAGCCTTATATCCTGTATCATTTTGAATTAAAATAGCCCCAGCCTGACCAGCAGCTCCACCCACATAAATATCTTCCCATCCATCCCCATTGACATCACCCACTGCTAATGCCGGCCCTTGAGTGGAATGCAACCAAGGAATGATTTTCTCCGCATCAACTTCATTAGCCTCGTTCTCCAAATGCCGAAATCCCAAATCCGAAACCTTCCAAATAGGTTTCAAATTTTCCGCCAATATCGCTTTTCCCGAAGGGACACCCTCCTCCTTCCCCAAGGCAGTATAGGTGGTACCCGGCACTATATTCCTCCTCACCTCCCGGAATCCACCCGGATAATGCAACACCAAACTATCTGGTTGCAAAGTACCAAACCCGAGATGTAACGGCCCGTGATGCGAAGACATAAATCCATTGACCCCATAAGATTCAACCATTATTTGTGCGCCTTCGGCAAAAAGTACCGCCCGCAACCCCCTATTCTCATTGGGATCAACCTTGATAAAATTCCTATTATTTGTTTGGTTAATCCAAAACGAAGCGTTTTGATTGAGTGGATTGAGCACTACATCCAAATCACCATCCCCGTCCAAATCAGCATAACTCGCTCCTGTCGTCACCCCTGGTTCGTTGCCCTGAATCCGATTAGAAGCATCTGTCCAAACCAAATCTCCTTGATTTTCAAAAAAATAATTAGCCCTAACCCCTGAGGGCATCTGAGAAGCAATTTCCAAATCCGTTGCCTGGAGCTGGACCATTTCATTAGTCAAATAATTCAAATAGTCTAAATCATTAGGCCGCCTCAAAATGCCATTCGTAATTAATAAATCCTTATGGCCACTATTCGTAAAATCCGCCGGTAATCCGGACCAACTCCAATCCGTAGCGTCTAAGGAGGCAAACTGGGCAATTTCAGAGAAAAAGGGCACCCCCTCAGCATCTAATCCTCGATTCAACTGAAGCGCATTGCGCGGATACTGAGGACCATAACCAAACCCCAATTTGAAATCATTGATATTATAGTGATCAGGAGGGACAGAACGCAAACGAATTTCTTCTTCTTCCGGCATCATATCTAAAGAAAATATATCCGACCATCCATCATTATTGATATCAGCTATAGCAGCACCCATAGAAAATTGAGAACTGTGCTGAAACGCCAATCGACCAACTTCCTTAAATGTACCATCCCGCTGGTTTAAATAACAATAATCATTTTCGTGGAAATCATTGCCAATGAATAGATCGGGATAACCATCTAAATTTAAATCCCCTACAGCAATGCCTAATCCATAACCTATAGAACTGCTGTAAATCCCCGCTTGCGCTGTAACATCAGTAAATCTAACCCCATCATTTCGATACAGTCGATCTCCCCCAGCATCAGGCTTATCTCTCACCTTGCCCTCCGCATAATGCTCCGTCTGATGGGTAGAGTGATTCAACAGATATAAATCATCATCCCCATCTAAATCATAATCGAAAAACACAGCCTGAGTGGATAATCCCTCAAATGACAAACCCCACTCCTCTGTTACCTCTTGGAAAACCGGCCATCCATCCTTTAACCCCTGGTGCAAGAATAGTTTGTTGGACCCCTTTATCGCCTTATAGGAAACCTGACAGATATAAATATCCAACCATCCATCATTATTCACATCTCCTAGAGTGATTCCCGTAGTCCATCCTTTTAGGCTACCTAATCCCGATTCTTGCGTAATATCCTTAAAATGAATTTCTGTAGACTCCTCCTCCGTATTGGTCTGGTTCAAATACAAAGCAGTCGGCTGCATATTGCCTCCCAAGATAACCTCAGGTAATCCATCCCCCGTGAGATCTCCTGTAGCAACCCCAGCACCATTATAGAAATATAAATACTGTATGATATTTAAAGAATCCGTCTCCTCCAGGGTGTTATGAAAATCAACTCCAAGCTGGACTCCAGCTCGCTCCACGAAAATTGGATTGGAATACTCAGAAGTGCATCCAATAGCGATTCCTAATAAAAAAAGTACAACTATTCGCATAACTTACAATACGTTTATGACGCCCCTGGTACTCACCTCCGCACCATCAGCAAAAATTATCTTGGCCGTCCAAATATATAATCCCCTGCTTACTGCCTTGCCATTCTTCTTCCCATCCCAACCACTCTCGGGTTGATTCAATTGTCCGTTGGAAGTAGCAAATAATTCATTTCCCCAACGGTCCTGAACGTTCATTTCAAAAGTACCATAACCCTCTCCTTGCAAATAAAACCAATCATTAATACCATCTCGGTTAGGACTAAAAGCATTGGGCGCATAGACCATTCTATTAATACTCACCCTCACTTCCTTTTCCATTTGAATCACACAACCTTCCTCATTCACTAACCGAACCTTTAATACCTGATCTTGTGTTAAAGCCATTTCAACACTATGACAAGTATCACAAGTTACGGCAAACTCCCCAGCACTCCAATCAAATTCAACAGGTTCAAATTCACTCCACCTGACCTCAAAAGGATAGTCCACCCCACCCAAAACTTCATCAGGTCCAACAATCTCTATTGATGGAGCGTCGGGAAACTTATTTAAGGTAAATTGATCATAATAAGCTTCACAATTGCTAAAAGCTGTTAATTCAATAGGGCCTGTTTGGGTAACCCTCAAAAGGGTGTCCATACTACCATCTCCCCAAAGATTCTCCCCCTTAGGTAGAGGAGATCTTATTATCGCCGTATCTCCAGTACAATTAAAACTAACATAGTCAGAAAGATCTAACTCTTGAGCAGATATCACCTTCGCCTTCGTAGGATCTCCCAAATCAATAGTAGTGGGATCATCTGAAAATTGTTGAGGCCCAAAGGCCAGTGGAAATGGATACTGAACCGCACTAGATAGAAAAGTACCACGATAATTATCCGGAGCCTTGACTTTCAAAGTAATGGTGTTGTCATTCATCAAATAAATGATGTTATTCACCTCTAACTTATTGGGCTTCGTAAGAACATTTTTTGTGAGATTAATGATATCGCTCTTAAAGTCAATGATAGTGAACCCTTCGGGAAAAGAATCCTTAAGGGTAATAAAGTCTTGCCCATTCCCTAGGTGGTTATTAAAAAAATACCGCACCTCAAAAGTGTCGCATGGTAATATAGTAGTAGGTAGGACTTCCTTGGTAAAGGTATATGTGTAAGGACAAGAACAACCATCAGCATCATCCCCTTTAGGAGCAGTGAATAAATTACTGGCCTTACCCGTACCCTTATCAATGGTGTACATGGCTCCAGCTGCACTATAACCAAACATCTGGCCATCTCTGTCAAAAAAAACAGCCTTGATATCACCTACCTCATTGGAGGGTAAATTTAATGAAGAGATATTACCTCCCCCTCCAATTTGTACTAAAACTCGATTGGTATTATCATACCCATATAGAGTGCCATATATAGGATCAGTAGCAAAATCTCCAACACTTGAAGGATAGGTTGAAGTCACTCCAAATCCCCCTCCCATAGAACCGGTACCCCCAATATTGAGCCGGTAAAAACCTCTGTTTGCCTTAAAATTTTTATCGTAAGATATGACAAACATCGCCCCTCCTTCAGTGGAAATCGTCCCCGCTTCATACAACAAAGTAGTATCAATATTAGCTGGTCTTCCCAATGATAATACTTGTCCCGCCTGATCAATTCTGATCAACTCATAGGTGTCTGCATCCAAACTGTATAAATAATTGTCACTGATATTGTAGGCAAGGGCAGACAATCTGCGTCGC
Source organism: uncultured Saprospirales bacterium (assembly GCA_937926355.1). Classification (GTDB taxonomy): domain Bacteria; phylum Bacteroidota; class Bacteroidia; order Chitinophagales; family Saprospiraceae; genus CALAZP01. The sequence goes on along the minus strand of CALAZP010000126.1, from coordinate 1,600 downwards.
TCACTCAGTGGAGTCTCTTTCACTTTCCATTGGCCATCCATTTCCTCATAAGAATATAAAATCGAAGATTTGGAATAATCCGATCTAACCAATAAATGCAATCTCCCGTCACATTCGAAAGGTTGGCCATGAAGTTTAATAAAAAGAGCGAGAAAAAATAGTAAGCCCGCACCTTTCATACCTATTGGTTTTATTGTATGTGGATCAATTGAAGCGGCTGATTGTTCTTAGCTACCATAATAGAACGCTTTCCGTTTACCTCCATTTTCACCAAATTAGATACCTGATCCTCTATCCTTAAACCTGTTTGACGATTGGGAACATACTCCAATCCTCCTCGTCCGTCCCCTTTAAGGAAAGTGCCGTAACTCGCATCATATCGCCCTACCTCTGGTTTGGCATAGTAAAAATTACCCCCCAATAACAAATCCAAATGACCATCTCCATCAATATCTTCCACCAAAATATCGTTAACAGGAGTAATTTGCGCTTCCATCGGTAAGACACTGCGCTCAAAAGCTCCATTTCCTTTATTGAGATAAATAGCGCTCTCCATAGTATAGGCATTCAGCAATAATGTTTTGGTCAATTGATTGGCGTCAAACATATCATTAATGGTAGCGTCCTTGTAATCTTCATACAAAGTGTATTTCTTTTTAAGCCCGGGCAACTGAGAAATCAGATCGTGTCGCAGAACCAAAGGATAGGATTCATCCCCAAAATACAGACATATAATGGGGTCTATGGAACCATTATTGTCAAAATCGTTAATATACATGCAAACCGGACGCGCTTCGGAAGCTTTAAATCTGGAGTTAAGGCCGTGGTTACCCACAATCAAGTCCTCCAATCCATCTTCATTAAGATCTCCAACCGCAATCGTATTCCACCAACCATTCGACTTTATAAAACCAGGAATGTCATCCTCTTTAGTAAAAACCCCACCTTCATTTAAAAATAAATTAATAGGCATATAGGTTCCTACCACTATTAAATCTTCATCTCCATCGCCTTCTATATCTATCCAATTGGCATCCTTAACCATTCCCAGATTTAACATAGCAGGTGCTAGCACTTCTGTTCGATTTTCAAAATTCCCCCTACCATCGTTGATCAATAAATAACTACTGGCTGGCAATCCAATCAATTGATTTTTGGTGCCTACGCCGACAAACAAATCCTCATCCCCATCGCCATCTATATCACTTGGCCGCACACAAGAAGAATTTTCAAAATTAAAACTGGGCAATATTTGATTCGATTTTATCATATTACCCTGTCCATCATTGAGGTATAGTCGATCAATCAAAGCGGATGAATTTCCTGAAAATTCAGCACTGCCACTCGCTACATAAATATCTAAATCTCCATCTCCATCCGCATCAAAACAAGCACAATCGACATCTTCAGATGCTTGATCTTCATCCATAACCTCTGAGGATACAGTCTTCCAGCTCTCAGTGGTCTGTAAAAACAATCGACTAGACTGCCCAGCCGCACCACCTACAAAAACATCTGATTTTCCATCCCGATTGAAATCACCCTCGCAAAGGGCAGGCCCTTCAGCAGTAAGCATGTGATATAAAAGTCGATCTCTATC
>CALAZP010000125.1 GCA_937926355.1 uncultured Saprospirales bacterium | reverse complement strand
GTTGGTGGTAGCCCTGTTTTGTATCAGCACCTATTTTGGTTCTTAGGTCATCCGGAGGTGTATATAATTATTTTGCCTGCTATGGGTATTGTTAGTGAAGTACTTTCAGTTCACTCGCGTAAACCCATTTTTGGATATAAAGCGATGGTATTTTCTATCTTAGCAATTGCTTTTCTATCTTTCATAGTGTGGGCTCACCACATGTTTATGTCAGGAGTTAATCCTTTTATTTCTAACATTTTTGTGTTATTTACTTTGATTATTGCAGTTCCTTCTGCAGTAAAAGTTTTCAACTGGATTGCTACTCTGTACAAGGGTAATATTCGGTTTAACCCCGCTAGTTTGTTTGGAATTGGTTTTGTGTCTATGTTTATTTCGGGAGGTTTAACTGGTATTTTCCTTGGAAACTCCGCCATAGACATTCAAATGCACGATACTTATTTTGTGGTAGCCCACTTCCATATTGTAATGGGTGTTGCTGCTTTCTTTGGGATGTTTGCTGGAATCTATCATTGGTTTCCTAAAATGTATGGTCGTTTTATGAGTGATACTTTGGGAAAGGTGCATTTTTGGGGAACAATGATTGGTGCTTATGCGGTATTTTGGCCTATGCATTATATTGGTATGGCTGGTGTACCCAGAAGATATTACCGATTTGATGCTTTTGGTACTTTCAGTCATTTCACAGAATTGAATCAATTCATTACTATAGCTGCAATTGTGACTTTTGGATTTCAATTACTATTTGTAATTAATTTCTTCTATAGTATCTGGTACGGTAAGAAAATGACTACTAAAAATCCATGGAAAGCTACTACTTTGGAATGGACGACCCCAATAGAAACAGGTCATGGAAATTGGCCTGGTAAATTGCCTGCCGTGGAGAGATGGGCCTATGATTATAGTAAGAATGAAGGATCTGATTTTACTCCACAAATCGTTCCTTTAACGGAAGCAGAAAAGGCAGATGTTAGTCATCACTAGAAATAGTATGATTTTGGGTGTAGGGAATTAATGAACTAGATGGTAAATGAGAGATAGAACGATTACAAATAAAGGATTGGCTGATTCATGGTTAAAAGATTTTAGTCTCTTAATCAAATTAAGGCTCACTTTAACGGTGATGTTTAGTTCACTTTTGGCTTTCTTAATTGCAGTAAAGCCTAAAGACTTTAGCTTTACTGCTTTGATGCTTCTATCTTTTGGCGGGTTTTTTATAACGGCAGCTGCCAATATTTTGAATCAAGTGTTAGAACGTTCTTTTGATTCCAAAATGAAAAGGACTGCCAACAGGCCTTTAGCTGCTGGAAGAATGAAAGTAACTGATGCAGTTTTACTAGCTGGTGTATTTAGTTTGCTAGGTATAGTTTCATTAGCTTTATTTAATCCGTTGACCTCTTTTCTTGGCACTTTCGCCTTGGTGAGTTATGCCTTTGTCTATACTCCAATTAAAAGGATATCCCCTGTTGCTGTTGCAGTTGGGGCTATTCCCGGTGCACTACCTGTTTTAATTGGTTGTGTAGCCGCAGAAGGTACCCTGACGTTTTTTGGTATGTCTTTATTTGCCTTTCAATTTTTGTGGCAATTCCCACATTTTTGGTCAATTGGTTGGTTAGGTTATGAGGATTATTCCAAAGCTGGTTATAAATTGATGCCGACTAATGAAAGTAATCAAGTAGATCACCGTATTGGTTTTCAATCGGTACTTTACACGTTATTTTTATTTCCAGTCGGTATATTACCTTTTTACCTAGAAATATCCGGTTGGATATCAGCAATAGTGGTTAGCTTGATGACTTTAGTGTACTTGATTTTTGCGGTAAGATTTAAGCTCAATTTCAACAAACAAAGCGCTAAGGCGTTGATGTATACTTCTTTTTTTTATATCCCCGTCTCTTTCATTGCCTTATTTTTGGATAAAATTTAAATACTAGAGTAATGGATGTTGCGGCAAATAGTTCTTTTAGACAAAATAAAATTCCACCTGTATTATTTGCACTTTGGGTAGCATGCGCAAGTATGGGTATGATGTTTGCTGCTTTTACTAGTGCTTATATTGTAAGACAGGGTGCTGGTAATTGGTTAGAGTTTGCCATGCCAAGTATATTTTATGTAAGTGCTGGTGTAATGCTTATTTCAAGTTTAATCCTTCAGCTTTCTTATTCTGCTTTTAAAAGGGGAAATACATTATTATATAGATTGGGTTTGATTGCTACCTTGGTTTTAGGTTTTATTTTTATTAGTACTCAATACCAAGGGTGGTTGGATTTAGCTGCTATTGGTGTTGAATTAACCACTAATCCATCTGGTTCTTTTGTCTATGTTATATCAGGTATTCATGCAGCTCATGTTCTTGGTGGAATAGGAATATTGATAGTAGCTATACTGCATGCTTTTATGTTACCCCATAATGTTACTACCAAAAGAACCATTCGATTTAGACTAACACTTACATATTGGCATTTTGTAGATGCCCTTTGGTTATATTTATTATTCTTTTTTACTCTGTATAGATAAAATATTTAAATACTTTTTGATATGGCTACTGAAGCTGTTGTACAAAATTCTGAACAAACAGACGCCTGGTCAGGCGGTAAAGAACCTTTTAAGGCTAGTTACGGAAAGTTGATGATGTGGTATTTCCTATTGTCAGATGCCTTTACTTTTGCTGGTTTTCTTATTGCTTACGGCGCTTTAAGGTTTAGCTCTCCAACTTGGCCAGTACCTGATTTTGTATTCTCTACAGCGCCTTTTGGAATTACTGGAGCACCATTAATTTTCGTAACGGTGATGTCATTTTTACTGATTATAAGTTCTGTTACTATGGTACGGGCAGTACAAGAAGGACATAGAGAAAATAAAAATGGAGTTGTTTTTTGGATGCTTTTGACTATAATAGGAGGAGCAGGATTCTTGGGATGTCAGGCTTGGGAATGGAATAATCTGATAGGTCATGAACATATGTCTGTTACCACTAATCCTTTTGGTAGTCATTTGGTAGATGGAGAATATTTAGATGATTCACATGGGCATGCATATGCGTCAGGTGAAACTAGAGAAATATTTAATGCTGGAGATAGCTATTTGATACATCAAGAGGAAGGCAATTGGATTAAAAGAAGATTTATTTCGTCAGAAGGCGTAATAGGTGTGCAAGAATTTGGTCCTAAAGCCTTTGGTGCTTTGTTCTTTTTTATTACCGGGTTCCATGGATTTCACGTTTTCTCAGGGGTAGTTTTTCTTCTTATCATCATGCTTAATGCGGGTAGTGGTGTCTATATCAAAAGAAAAAATGGATATGAAATGGTGGAAAAAATAGGCCTTTATTGGCACTTTGTAGATTTGGTTTGGGTATTTGTATTTCTAGTATTTTATCTTCTCTAATATTTTAAAAACTGTCATAAAATGGGACTCAGTTACGAAGAAGGAAAAAAGAAAGTTGTTAAAGGATTGTACTTATTAGCAGCTGTAACACTTGTAGAAGTTTTCATTTCTTTACTTGGAAAAGGTCATATTATATCTGGAGTAGAAAAATATTCCGTTTTGCTATATATAGTTGGTTTAGCGCTTATTGTTTTATCTCTTTACAAAGCGTATTTCATTATATATGAATTTATGCATATGAAATACGAAGTTAAGGGGCTTGCCTTAACGGTTCTATTGCCTACTACATTATTGATTTGGGCGATTATTGCTTTCTTTCAGGAAGGAAATTCATGGAAGAATAGAAGAGAGCTTATTAAGGATAAAAATGAGGTGGAAGTAAATTCTTCCTCTAGTCAAACCGGAGAGGTAATTCGTTTAGAGGATTTGCCTGGTAATATTTAATTGTATGAATAAAACAGGAGTCAGTAAGTTTATTCAAATTAGCGGATTATTGCTTCTCCTGGTGGTATTACCTTTGGTTTCCTGGTATTATCTAAGCCAAGGGTATGATTATCAAATTCAAGCTCGTTCTGAGCTTAAGGATTATGGAAAGTGGTCACTATTAGATGCCGGTTTAGATACGATGGGATATACCATTGTATTTAATAGATTAGACGAAAATACGACTTCCAATAGCAAATTCACTGAAACGCTCAATCAATTAATTGACCAGTTTGGGGAAAGATCTGATTTCTTTATTGGACTATTGGATGATGAAAATATATCTTCCTCTCTTTATTTTGATGATTCTTCTAAAGTCATTTTTTTTGATTCAAATGAATTTGAAGCTGATCAGGTTCTTTTAGCTAATAAGTTTTATTTAGCTGATCGCAATGGTATAATCAGAAGCATTTATAATTGTAATCAGATTGAAGAAATTAAAAGAATGGTCGAGCATATCGCTTTAATATTGCCTCAACAACCTTCTTCTGATATTTTCTATGTCCCTGAAGCGGAAAAATAAAAATTAAAGTATGGAAAAGAGAATTGAACTTGCAAAGCAATTAAATCGCTGGGCATGGATAATTTCGGGTGTCGTTCTAGCTCTGGTAATAGTTATGAGAAGAGTTAAGATTCCTTTGCCAGAAGGAATCAATTTTTCTTTTTTGCCCTCTTTCCATGCTGTCGTTAACGGTGCTACAGCTCTAATTTTATTAGCTGCATTTATTGCGATTAAAAATAAGAGGGTAGATTTACATAGAAAATTAATCTTCACTGCATTAGGTTTATCACTTTTGTTTTTACTTTCTTATGTGGCCTATCATTTTACCACACCGGAAACGATTTATGGGGATTTTAATGGTAATGGTATTCTAGAGGATGAAGAAAGACAAGCAGTTGGAAATGACCGCCTATTTTATCTAATACTTTTATTAAGCCACATTTTTTTAGCTGCTATTTCACTTCCATTTATATTATTGACGTTCATCAAGGCATATACTCAACAGTTTGAAGCTCATAAAAAGATGGCTAGATGGGTTTTTCCGATATGGTTTTATGTGGCGGCAACCGGACCGATATGTTATTTGTTGTTATTACCATATTATACTTAATGCGATGAAAAAGATTTTATTCAGTTTAGGTCTATTGTTTTTTTTGAGTATTGCTCCTACTTCTAATAATATTGCCCAGTGTCCAATGTGCAAAATGTCTGCTGAGAGTAATTTAAAAAATGGAGGAACTGCCGGCAAAAAATTAAATACAGGTATATTATATATGTTAGCCACGCCTTATTTAATCATTGGAACAATTGGATTGATATGGTGGAGAAACAGGATTAAATCGCAAAGGACGGAGGATTCTAGTGCAGAATGATATTCAGATAGAAACATCTTGGAAAATTGCTTTAAAAAGTGTTTTCACTCAAGATTATTTTGTTCATCTGACCCAAAAGTTACGTGAATTCAAACAGGAGGGTAGAATTATTTATCCTAAAGGGAGTTTGATTTTTAACGCTTTTAATTTAACCCCTTTACCTTCGGTAAAAGTGGTTATACTTGGTCAAGATCCTTTTCATAATCCAGGTGAGGCTATGGGATTAAGTTTTTCGGTCCCCAAAGGAATTAGAATTCCCCCATCCCTTATGAATATTTACAAAGAATTATTGAATAATGATGTTGGCTTTGCCAAAATTCCTCTCCATGGGGATTTGACTGGTTGGGCTAATCAAGGAGTTTTATTATTGAATTCCATGTTAACTGTTGAGAAAAATAAACCCGGGAGTCATAAGAATCTTGGTTGGCAAGATTTCACAGATGATGTATTGAGGACTATTTCGGCCGAAATGGAAGGGATAGTTTTTATGTTATGGGGAAATTTTGCAAAATCTAAGTCTAAATTAATTGATCGTTCTAAGCATTTAGTTTTAGAAGCAGCACATCCCTCTCCTTTGGCTGGGGGAGCATTTTTTGGTTGTCAACATTTTAAAAAGGCAAATGAATATTTAAATCAAAATGGAAAGCCAGGTATTAAATGGTCAATAACAGATTAGGTATGAATAAAAGCATTGGCATTTTTGGAAGTTTATTTATGGCAACTGCGGTAATACTGGGTGCTTTTGGCGCTCATTTTTTAAAAACAGTTTTGAGTGCAAATCAATTAGATACTTTTCAAACTGGTGTAGAGTATCAATTCATTCATGGTTTAGGCCTTTTATTTCTTGGAATTATTGGAGATGCTAATTTTCATAAATTTTTCCGTTGGGCAGGGATCTTAATGGTTATTGGAATTTCGTTGTTTTCTGGGTCTTTATATTTGCTGAGCATACAGGAATGGTTGAACTTTAATGTTTCATTTTTAGGGCCTGTTACTCCTTTGGGAGGTTTAGCTTTTATCCTGAGTTGGTTGTTTGTTTTATTAGGGTTTACAAAGCAATAAATTTGAGGTTAAATTTTACGCTTTTTTCAATAAATCGTTTATTTTTGCATCGCTTTAAAGGTCCCGTAGCTCAGCTGGATAGAGCAACTGACTTCTAATCAGTAGGTCGCACGTTCGAATCGTGCCGGGATCAC
>CALAZP010000124.1 GCA_937926355.1 uncultured Saprospirales bacterium | reverse complement strand
TGAAGCATAGAATCAGCTATTTTTTATTGGAGACCGTTAAAATTAATTGATGGTAACATCAAAAGTAATATTGGCATATTTCTTTGGAGCTACTATTCCATTCATTACCTCGAATGGTAAGATAATATTTTTGCTTTTTCCTAGTGTTTTGACTGCCAGTTCTATGGTGCTAGATGCCGGAATTTCAATCAGGTCTGCATGTTCGTGAAAAGTATAGGAAGATTGGTTTAATAATATGAACGGTGCATTACTTCTGTTTTCAATAGTTATTTTTGCCACAGTGCTGTTTCCGATAAAAGAAGCTTCTTTGATTATAAGGCAAGATTTTACCAAGGGCTCTAGGAATTCTGCTCTCCCTATTAAATAATTATTGAAGTATGCAACTGTTTGGCGATCAAACAAAGCTTTTTTAATTGCTTCTTGGTCTTTGGTCGGGGTAAATATTAAGGTAACAGGTCGATGTCCTCCATCGTTGACTTCAAATTGCCAGTCAATCAAACCATGGATATCTGAAGTTGCCATGATAGTCAAATTATAATCTAAGGCAATCTGAAGTGCTTCTTCTGAAAAAGTATGTTCGTTGACTACTTCTATTCCATGAAGAAGTCCATTTTCAATAAGGTATTGCTGAGTAGGTGTGATTTTGGCTATTCCATTTTTTTCTTGCGCTATCCAATTGGGATGATTCCAAAAAACAAATGCACCTTGATCTTGAGCTGCTCTAAAAACTGCAATAGAATCCACTACTAATAGTTGATTGGCATCACTAATAAATAAAGCGTTATTATGGCCTGGTGGAAGATTTCGAGTAATCTCACTGCCCGCTATAACAATTACATTTTTAGATTTGGCGGCAGCCAGAGCAAGTTGATAAGATCTGTTTCTATCTGGATGAGGTATATCTTGCAGGTGAGGTTGATATTCAAGGTGTTCAGTGAGTGAAATTAAATCTACCCCATCTCGAATAGCTTCTTCAATCCTAATAGTTGGCCAAACGTTTCCATCAGAAAACACAGTGTGTTGATGTAAATCGCTTACCAAGGTAATATGTCCTGGAATATCTGGAAATTCAATAGTTCTTGAATGCTGATGAGTAGTTTGACCCACTAAAAAAGATGTTGAAAAAAGAAAGAAAATAGTCGTTCTCATTAATTTAATTTTGAAGTAGTATTATCCTAAAACTAATAAATTTTAAGAAGGGAAAAAAGAAAAAAGGGGTTCAGCAGTTACCGATCCCCTTTTTATTTTAGATTCTTCAATGCATCAAATGAAACTCGATGCAGACTTGTAGCGTGAGGCGGGCTTGAACCGCCGACCTCGTGATTATGAATCACGCGCTCTAACCAGCTGAGCTACCACGCCGTTTTTGCGCTTGCAAAGATAAGTTTTTGAAATAAAATCATAGAAGTATTTTAAAGAAAAAAAAGACACTCCTTTTCCCCATTTTGCTATATTAATGAAAATCATAATTTGAAAAAATAGATAGTTGTATATTAGCGTTTTAAGACCTAATATAATATTTACCTAATTGGATGAAAAAAATCTTATTCAGCGCTATTCTATTGTTTGCAGGCCAGAAAGGGTTTATGCAGGATTCAGAGCGATTGGATTATATTAAGCGGCACAAAAGTTTGGCCATAGAAGAAATGGAGCGAACAGGAATCCCTGCCAGTATCAAACTGGCACAAGGAATTCTCGAGAGCAATTGGGGGAAAAGCGAATTAGCCATGAGGGGAAATAATCACTTTGGTATTAAATGTGGAAAGGATTGGAATGGGAAAACAATGTATCGAAAAGATGATGACAAGGACAAAAGGGGGCGTCTTATACCATCTTGTTTTAGGGTATATTCCAATGTCGAAGACAGTTATAGGGCACATTCGGATTTTTTATTAGATCCCAAAAAGGAGTATAGATATGGTCATTTATTTGTATTAAATGCTACTGATTACAAAAAATGGGCAAAAGGATTAAAATCCTCTGGATATGCAACTAGTCCTACCTATGCAACTAGTTTGATCCACCTAATAGAAACCTATAAGTTGTACGAATTTGATCAGCCACTTTGGGAGGATTGGGCGTCTTTCAAAGAAAAAGCCGATTGGACTATACTTTTAAACAATGAGGTCCAGTATACCTTTTCGAGAGATGCTGAAACGGTAAGAGATTTATCCAAACGGGTAAATATCCCAGCTAGAAAAATTGTTGCTTATAATGAGCATATCACCTATAAGGATCAGGTTTTGGGATCGAATACTATGATTTACCTACAACCTAAAAGAGGACATTATCGAGGTAAGCAAACTTTTCATACGGTAACTAATCATCAGACTATGTTTCAGATAAGTCAACAGTATGGAGTGAGTCTTAAAAAATTGTACGATAGAAATTTATTGGAAGTAGGTATGGAGCCCATTAATGGCGTTCAAATCAAACTGAGAGGTTGGAAGGTTAAAGAGAGACCAGCTTATACTCAATCGGGTTATAAAATTGACCCCAACCCATTGAAGCCTACTAAGAATAAAACCCAGAAGGAGTCAGAATTTAGAATAATAGAAACCCAACCCCAGTATGCTTTTCCAGAAGCTATTCAAGGTAATGTCAATCAGAATCGCAAAACCCCATTTAATGAAAATTAAAATATTCCTGATTATTTCTATTGCTGTATTTTTTGTGCATAAAAAGGCTTTTGCACAAAGCTATGCTTTTGGTTTTAAAGGAGGGATGACAGCAGGAACTCAAAAATGGGATAATAATTTTCAAAGGGAACCTTTATTTAGGTATCATATAGCGGGGTTTATTGAAAGTCATTCAGATCAAGATAAATTTTCTGTTTTCGCTCAGGCGGGCTACCATATTAAAGGAAGTGCAATTAGGACGTTTGCCCAAGTCATACAAACTCCAACAGGATTTAAATCGGTCGATCGATTAAATAATCCATTTGAGTTTAATAATATTTCACTCGTGCTAGGTGGCAAACAAAAATATGACTTTAGGAAATCTACGAAGGTTTACTACAGTCTTGGTATCAGGGGAGATTATACCATTAGTTCAAATTTGAGACCGGAAGGAATAGATGAAACCAACACTTATTTTTTTGTTTATCCTTTCGATGAGTTTGTTAATCAATTTAATTATGGAGTTACAGCGGGAGGTGGGATTCAATTTGATTTTACTGATTTAGTCGGCGGTTTTATTGAAATTCAGATTAATCCTGATTTCAGTTACCAATATAATCAACCAGAAATTAGAAACGTAAGAAACCCCAACCCTTTGAGCTCGACAAGTTCTATAACCATTCCACAGCGGCAAATTACTAATACAACTTTTGAACTATCCTTAGGCATTCGTTTTTTACATAAAATAATATACGTCGACTAATGAAGTTATTGGCTCGGGATTTGGTTAAATTCTATGGCAGAAAAAAAGTGGTAAAAGGAGTAAGCCTAGAGGTAAACAAAGGTGAGATTGTTGGATTATTAGGCCCAAATGGAGCAGGAAAAACTACTTCATTTTACATGGTAGTAGGTTTTATCAAACCCAATGAAGGAGAAGTCTACTTAGGTGAGGAGCGAATTACGGATCTACCCATGTATAAGCGGGCTAGAAAAGGAATTGGGTATTTGCCGCAAGAACCTTCGGTATTTAGAAAGCTTTCTGTAGAAGATAATATTAAAGCAGTGCTGGAGATGATAGCAATATCTAAAAAGGAACAAGCGGAGAAGTTAGAAAGATTAATAGAGGAATTTGGATTGGAAAGAGTCAGGAAAAGCAGGGGAGATACTCTTTCAGGAGGGGAAAGACGAAGAACGGAAATTGCTCGTGCACTGGCAACAAATCCGTCATTCATTCTATTAGACGAACCATTTGCCGGTATTGACCCAATTGCTGTTGAGGATATTCAACAAATAGTGGCCAAGTTAAAGGAGAAAAATATTGGGATTTTGATTACCGATCATAATGTACAAGAGACCCTATCTATTACTGATAGAGCCTATTTGATGTTTGAAGGAAATATTTTAAAAGCTGGAAATGCAGAAGAACTTGCAGCAGATCCAATAGTTAGAAAGGTATATTTGGGCCAAAATTTTGAATTGAGAAAGAGAAAGACCGTACAATAAATTGATGAAAATAGGTTTCTTTTTACTTGTTTTGTTTTTGAGTGCTTGTGGATCATCTGATATTCCAATTGAAATGAATAGGTTTCACAGAGATCAATCAGATACCTTATATCTTATTGC
>CALAZP010000123.1 GCA_937926355.1 uncultured Saprospirales bacterium | reverse complement strand
TCTTTTACATACCATGCAGGAATACGCTGTCCCCACCACAGCTGTCTGCTAATACACCAATCCCTCACATTTTCTTCCCTCAACCAACTATTGTACATATTCCACATATTCTCAGGGAAAAATTTGATCTCTCCATTTTTTACTGCTGCTAAAGCGGTATTGGCAAAATCCTTCATAGATAAAAACCATTGCAGGGTCAACCTTGGTTCCACAACAGCATTAGTCCTTTCAGAACGACCTATACTAGTTACATAGTCCTCTATTTTATCCAATTGACCTGACTCTTCTAATAATTTGCCTATTTTTTTTCTAGCTGCAAATCTATCTTCTCCGATTAATATCTGACCATCTTCATTAATTTTACCATCCTCAGTCAATATATCCAGAATCGGCAATTGATGTCTAATTCCAATTTCGTAATCATTGACATCATGAGCAGGAGTGATTTTTAGTGCACCGGTGCCAAATTCCATATCTACATAGGAATCAGCTATCACTTCAATGGCCTTATTTATAAGGGGAATTAGTACCCTTTTACCGATAAGGTGATTATATCGATCATCATCAGGATGTACTGCAACTGCAGCATCTGCCATGATGGTTTCAGGTCTTTGGGTAGCAATTACTAGGTATTTATTGGGCTGGTCTTCCAAAAAGTATTTCAGATGAAATAAACGAGATGATTCATCTTTATAAACCACCTCCTCGTTAGAGAGGACAGTTTTCGCTTCTGGATCCCAGTTTGTTATTCTCTTACCCCTATATATTTTACCTTTTTTATATAAATCCACAAAAGCCTCAATAGTAGCCTTGTAAAGGCTGTCCTCCATAGTAAATCTGGTACGATTCCAATCACATGACGCACCTAATTTTTTCAATTGATCTAGAATAATTCCCCCATAGTTTTCTTTCCACTCGAAGGCATATTTCATAAATTCATCCCTAGAGATATCGGATTTTTTTATTCCTCGCGCTCTTAACATCTGAACTACTTTAGCCTCTGTCGCAATAGACGCGTGATCTGTGCCGGGAACCCAACAAGCATTTTTTCCATCCAAACGAGCTTTTCGAATTAAAATATCTTGAATGGTATTGTTAAGCATGTGTCCCATATGCAATACCCCAGTAACATTAGGAGGCGGAATAACTATCGTAAAAGGCTCCCTTTCATCAGGTTGAGAACTGAAGTAATCCTGCTTCAACCAATGGGCATACCACTTTGATTCAACATCCTTGGGATTATATCTGCTTGAAAGTTCCATATTAAATTACTGGTTTAAAAAATCTGGAACAACTTGGTTGTTCATTAAATCTTCGAAAGTTTCCCGCTTTCGAATTAAATAATCTTTTCCCTCGTGGATTAATACTTCTGCTGGCCTTAATCGGGAATTATAATTAGAAGCCATGGTGAAACAATAGGCTCCTGCATTGTGGAAACACAAAACATCGCCTTCTGAAATTTCTGAAATAGGCCTATTGATTCCAAAAGTATCCGTTTCACAAATATATCCTACAACGGTATAAAATCTTTTCTTACCCTTTGGGTTAGTGGCATTGGTAATATGGTGGTAGGCATCGTAAAACATAGGCCTTATCAAATGATTTAACCCAGTATCTACACCCGCAAAAACAGTAGAGGTCGTTTGCTTAATCACATTGACTTTTGCCAAAAATGAACCTGCTTGACTTACAAGAAATTTTCCAGGTTCAAAGACCAACATCAAATCCCTGCCATAATTTTTACAGAATAAGTTGAATCTCTTGGAAATTTTATTTCCTAATTCTTCTATATCAGATTCTATATCCCCTTCCTTATAAGGAACTTTGAATCCACTTCCAAAATCGATGTAAGATAAATCAGGAAAACTGGCTGCCAATTCTAACAATAATTCTGCTCCAGCTAGGAAAACATCGGTATCCAGTATATCCGATCCAGTATGCATGTGAAGCCCTTCGACTTTGAGACCAGTTGATTCAATTAATCGATGCAATAGTGGAACTTGATGAATTGAAATGCCAAATTTGGAATCTATATGGCCTACAGAAGTCTTTAGATTTCCGCCCGCCATTATATGCGGATTAATTCGAACACAAATGGGAAAGTCTTTATGGGCTTGACCAAATTGCTCAAGAATGGAAAGGTTGTCTATATTTATCCTCACTCCTAGTCTCATCGCTGACTCTATTTCAGAAAGGCTTACGCAGTTGGGAGTAAACATAATATCTGATGGCGGAAAACCAGCTTTTAAACCCAAGTTAACTTCTTCTATAGAAACAGTATCCAAACCAGTATTCCATTGTTTCATTAATTTGAGAATGCTTAGGTTATTTAAAGCCTTGCAAGCGTAATTGATTCTTAGATTCTTGACTTTGAATGCATTATTAAGTCTATTTAATTGCCCTTTTATGGTTTCGCTGTCATAAACATATAGCGGTAAACCGTATTTTTGAACCAGTTCATCTAAGGGAATGGTTATGTTGTCTATCATTAGAGTCGATTTCATAAAACAGGC
>CALAZP010000122.1 GCA_937926355.1 uncultured Saprospirales bacterium | reverse complement strand
TACGGATCCATTTGATCCTTGTGATTTAGAATTAAGTAGTCAATTAGTAAGTGATTTACAACCTTCCTCACAATGGTTAGATGATGATTGTGACGGAGATGGAATATCCAATGGGGAAGAATACGATAATGGAAATAATGATATTTCTATAGATGGGGACTTTGATGGAGATGGATTGCCCGGATTCTTAGATAGCGATTCAGATGGAGATGGTGTTGAAGATGGATTAGAAGCGAATGATTGTATTTTCACCAGACTTGGGTTAGAGGTAAATGATTCTGGATGTGCATTAGAACAATTGGATACGGATAATGATGGTGTGACTGACGATATAGATGAGTGTCCTGATACACCGGTAGAGGAATTGGGACAGGTTGATTCTGTTGGGTGTTCTCCCAGCCAGTTGGATGCTGACGGAGATGGTGTTATCAATGCGCTTGATGATTGCCCCAATACACCTGATTCTTTAATTGCTTTAGTTGATTCATTCGGTTGTGCACCCATAGAGGTGGATATGGACGGTGACGGGGTTAGGGATGATATGGATAGAGAACCAGCTAACGCTTGTGTATTTGATATTGATTCCATTACTTTGGTTCCATCAGCAGCATGGTTGAGCGGTGATTGTGATGGAGATGGATATACTAATGAGGAAGAAGGTACTTCAGATTATGACATGGACTCGATTCCCAATTATCTGGATGAGGATGCTGACGGAGATGGAGTTTTGGATTCCATTGAGAAGACAGACGGAACCTCCTATTTAAATGAGTGTAGCCTTAAAGCGAATTCTGTAGTAGATTCCTTGGTGAGTAGTTTTTGGAAAAATGGTGATTGTGATGGAGATGGATATACTAATGAAGAAGAGGGTATTGAAGATTTAGATGGGGATGGGACTTTAAACTTCAATGATAATGATGCTGATGGAGATGGAGTTATTGATGAGCAAGAGACTATTGACAGTACTGGATATTTGAATGCATGCCAATACATAGTAGTTAATCAGACCACTTCAAAGGCGGACAGTTGGTTGACTTTAGATTGTGATGGAGATGGAAGTACAAACGGTATGGAAGAGGCTGATGGTACTGATCCTAATGATCCTTGTTCTTATGTGATTAGCAGTCAAAGTCTGGTTATGAATCCAGATTCAGCTTGGTTGATGTCTGATTGTGATGGCGATGGTGTTATGAATGGGCAAGAAGTGATAGATGGAACAAGTACTTTAGACTATTGCGATGTAATGGTCACTTCCATTGATGTAAATCAATTATCTGATGCTTGGAAAGCTGATGATTGCGATGGTGATGGGTTAACCAATGAGTTTGAAGGCTTGGTTGATACAGATGGAGATTTGATTCCTGACTTCAAGGACGATGATTCAGATGATGATGGAATATTAGATTCAGATGAAGGTGATATAGACCTCAATAACGATGGTATTTTGGATTATCTTCAGAAGAATGCTCAAGTTCCGGAAACTGAAGAAGTAAAAGTATTTGGAGGTATTTCGCCAAATGGAGACGGACTTAATGATTTCTTAATCATATACGGTGCTGATCAGTTTACCGATAATTATCTGACGATTCTTAATAGAATGGGGATGGTGGTCTATGAGCAGCAAGGGTATGGTCAAAATGGTAATTATTTCTATGGAATACCTACTGGTGGTTCTGAAGTTTTACCTGATGGCGTGTACTTCTATGTGTTTGAGTATACTGATGCAAATGGAGTAGAAAAGCAAGTACAAGGATATTTTCACTTAAACCGATAATCTTATAAATATGAAACTTTTAACCTTTTTTCTAAGCTTAGTATGGGTTACCACACTGTATGGGCAACAGGAGACTTCCTACACCATGCACATGTTGAACCCCTCTGCTTTTAATCCGGCTTATACCGGATCTAGGGGAACTAAATCGATTTTAGTTCACCATAGGAATCAGTGGGTTGGTTTGGATGGGGCTCCAAGGACTACATTAATCAATGCTCAAGGGAGGATTTTCAAGAGTTTAGGAATAGGCTTGAATGTGGCTTCTGATCAAATTGGTGCTTTAAATAGAACAGATTTTGCCATTGATATTGCTTCTGCAATTGCTCTTGGAGGCGAAAACTTCTTGTCATTAGGGATTAAAATGTCGGCTAATCTTTTGAATATTAACTTCTTAGATTTAGATTATTATGATTTAAACGATCAAGCCTTTGACAGAAATATTTCTAGAGATTTAACGCCTAACGTTGGAGCAGGTTTGTTTTATTATTCTCCCAATGGATATTTTGGAATTTCTGTTCCATATATTTTCAAGCAGGAGTATTTTGCTGATCCTACAGACGCCACATTAATTTACGGATCTGACGTTGCTCATTATTACGTTACAGCAGCTAGAATGTTTGAGGTAGCCGATAATATTAATTTCAAGCCTGGTATTATGGTTCAAGGGGTTTTGGGTGTAGATCCTAGAATTGATGTTTCTGCCGACTTTATTATCAATAACAAATTTTCTGTTGGAGCGGGATACCGACTCAATTCTGCTGTAATGGCTTTACTCGGTGTTCAATTGACCGATAACTTTTATTTGGGGTATGCCTATGATTTTAGTACAACGGCAATTAGGACTTATCAAAATGGATCTCATGAAGTATTCTTGAGATTTGAAGTACCGGAAAAGTTGATTAAATTATTTTCCCCCAGATTCTTTTAATGACTAACTATGAAAAACTATTGTTTATGGTTTGTTTTTTTTGCATTGGTGACCAGTAGTGGTTTTGCTCAGTCCAAAAAAATTGAAAAGGCCAACGAATATTTTGCTAATCTTTCTTACAGTAATGCCATTGAAGCCTATTTAGATTTAGTATTAGGTGGAGAAAGCAGTCAACAAGTTTTAACTAATTTGGCTGATTCTTATTTTTTTACGGGTAATATGGCGGAAGCTAACAAATGGTATGCTCAAGTATCTAGCCAATACAGCAGTGCTTTAAATCCTGAAGTGGTTTTTAGATATGCTAAATCAGCTCAATCTATCGGTAATAAAAATGTCTATGAGGCTCAGATGGATCAATTTGCTGAGATGATGCCAGATGATGCTCGTGCTATAAAATATTTGAACAAAGAATGGTATGATCGACAGATTACTCGTAATAAAACTGCTTACAGAGTGGCCTCTGTGGGTTTCAATTCTGATCAATCTGATTTCGGTGCTTTTGCCTCCTCAAGAGGTGTATTTTTTGTTTCCAACCGGGGCAAAAAGGAAGAAGATTCCTGGTCTGGACAACCATTAACCGATTTATTCGTAATGGCGGATGGAGGAACTCCTGTTCCTGTGTTTAAGAACTCCAAACTACAGTTGGGCAATGCGGTGTTGACACAGAACGGTACGACTATGTATTTGACCCAAAGTAATATGAATCTTTCTTCGAGGGAATTGAAAAAATTAGGTAAAGTAACCTTAAAAATATACAGATTAGATTGGATGGGAGATGGTTGGAGTGATCCTATTGATTTACCTATTAACGGAGAGGATTTCAATACTTCTCATCCTGCAATTAGTCCAGATGGCGCTACTTTGTATTTTGCAAGTGATCGTACTGGTGGGTTTGGCGGAATGGATATATACAAGGCTAGTATAGAGGGTAATTCTTTGGGAGAACCGGTTAATTTAGGTGAAATGGTAAATACTGAGGGTAATGAAATATTTCCCGCTTTAGATTCTGACGGTATTTTGTACTTCTCTTCAGATGGCCATTATGGTCTAGGTGGATTAGATTTGTTTGCCTACCCCTTAGGTTCTGATTTTGAAGCTCAGAATCTGGGCGCCCCTATTAATAGCGGATATGATGATTTTTCCATTTCTTCTAAGGATAGGTCTACGGGTTTTTTCAGTTCGAATCGTCCAGGTGGTCAAGGTTATGATGATATTTATACTTATACGAGAACTAGAATATTAACCTTTGAAGAGCCTAATGATTTATCTTCGGAGGAGGAAGCTAATTCTGAGGAAGAATTGCCTGTTGCAGCGGCAAACAATCAAGTGATATCTGGTGCCATTGTGATTCCAGATGGTGGAGGTGGGTTAAGCGGTGCCACTGTTTATATTTATGATCTAAATGGTATGTTAGTTGGCTCTGCTCCAACCGATGATAACGGTCAGTTTTCTTTCCCTAATTATGGAGGTTTAGGTGAATATAATATCAAAGTTCAACACCCTTCTTATGAGATTATGGGAGGGCAGCAAAAAGTAAATGTAGGTAATGCTGCTGTCACTAATTTAAGTACTATGATGGTGGTTCCGAAGAGCAATCCAATAAATGAAGAAACGAATTTAAAGGAGTTTTTGGAATTCAATAATATTCTCTTTGCTACCAATAGTGCTACTATTACTGGAGAATCAATGATTGAGTTACAGAAAATTGCTCGTTTCATGAATGAAAATCCTGATGTACAATTAGATATCCGTTCTCATACCGACCATGTTGGAAATGACGAAGCGAATTTTAAGTTATCCATTCAAAGAGCTTCAGCTACCCGAGAGAAATTGATTGGACTAGGTGTTAATCCTAATAGACTAACTGCTTCTGGCTACGGGGAGACAGAGCCCATTAGCTGTTGTTCTAATCTTAGTCAAAATAGAAGGAGTGAATTTATTATTACCTCTGGGAGTGTTAATGCACCAGGTATGGTTTCTTATAACACAAGGGTTAATAGTGTAAATTATCATGTAATTGTTGGTGGCTATAAGAATGAGGTGAATGCGGTAAAGGAGGTGGTAAGATTAAGAGCATCTGGATATAATGCCATCAAATTGCCCAGAAATTCAAGTGGTGTATATCGTGTGAGCATTTTTAATGCACTATCCAAAGAAGAAGCTGAAGCTAAGGCTGCCATTTATAAGGGGGATTTTAAGGGTGCTTGGGTATATCAAACGACAAGAAGCCTGATTCAATAGGTTTCATTACTGGAGTTAATGGACGTTACCAATTACAAGGGTACTGTGGTTATCATTACTGGAGGCAGCTCTGGAATTGGTGCGGCTTTAGTCAAAGCATTTGCCCGTGCCGGTGCATTGGTATTTTTCTTGGATATAGATGAAAGGGGAGGGTGGTCTTTGGTTGATTTTTGTCGATCGGAGGGGCATCCTGTTACTTTTATTACTTGCGATATCACCCAATTGAATTCCTTTAAAAAAGTTGTAAAGTCCATACATGATGACACTGGTCAGATCGACGTATTAATTAATAATGCTGGAGTTGCTCATATTGGTAATATTGAGCGTACCACGGAGGAGGACCTCCAAAAATTAATAGATGTCAATATTAGGGGGGTCTATCACGGGATGTTATCAGTCATTCCCTACATGAAGGAACAATGTGGTGGGGTAATTTTAAATATCGGTTCTATTGCGGCTGAGGTGGCTCTTTCTGATCGCTTTGCCTACAGTATGACCAAGGGAGCGGTTCACGCTATGACTTACTCTGTAGCAAGGGATTATTTATCACATCATATAAGATGTAATTGTATTGCACCTGCTAGAGTACATACACCATTTGTGGATGGTTTTGTGAAGAAAAATTATCCTGGAAAAGAGGCGGAAACGATGGAGGCACTTGCCCGATCTCAACCAATTGGTCGAATGGGTACTACGGATGAAATCGCCTCCTTAGCAGTTTACCTCTGCTCTTCTCAGGCTAGTTTTATAACTGGGTCTATGATTCCTATTGATGGTGGTTTTATAAGATTAAATACTTAGGGTATGAAATTAGTTAGGTTTGGACCTGTTGGTATGGAAAAACCAGGTTTATTGGTAGATGGAATAAGATATAATCTCAACGGTTTAATTTCTGATTTTGATGAACAGTTTTTTAATCAAAATGGGTTCGAGAGCTTATTTCATCTTTTTAATCACCATAAGGAAAAATTACCTTTAGTTTCCGAATCGGAAAGATGGGGAGCTCCCATAGCCAGACCTTCCAAGTTGATTTGTATTGGACTTAACTATATAGCCCATGCTCGGGAAAGCGGTATGGAAATTCCCAGTGAACCAGTTGTTTTTTTTAAGGCTACATCTGCTATTTGTGGTCCTTATGACCAGTTGATTTTGCCGCGGGGATCCACCAAGACAGACTGGGAAGTTGAATTGGCGGTAGTCATTGGACAACGGGCTCAATATGTCTCTAGGGAAAATGCGATGGACTATGTATTTGGTTATCTTTTGCACAATGATTACAGTGAGCGGGCTTTTCAATTAGAAAGGGGAGGTCAATGGGTAAAGGGTAAAAGTGCAGATACTTTTGCTCCATTGGGACCTTTTTTAGTTACTAAAGAGGAAATAAAGGATGTCCACGGATTAAATTTGTGGACTAATGTTAATGGTAGGGAAGTACAGAATAGTAATACCTCTGATTTGGTTTTTGATATACCTGAAATAGTAAGTTATCTAAGTCAATTTATGACGTTATTACCCGGAGATATTATATCTACAGGTACCCCTTTTGGAGTTGGAATGGGCCATAAGCCACCTATATATTTGAATGCTGGCGATATAGTTGAAACTGGAATTGAAGGTTTGGGTATTGGAAGACAGGAAGTTGTAGCATATGCAGAATGAAAGGGTATTAATTGTCTTTGCTTTTATAGCTATTTATTTTGTTTGGGGTTCCACTTATTTGGCTAATTACTTTGCGATTGCATCTATTCCCCCTTTTCTAATGTCTGGGTCCAGGTTTTTGACAGCTGGATTACTATTATATAGTTATGGGCGATTGAGAGGCAATCAACCTCCCAATTGGGAAGAAATAAAAACGGGGTTAATATCTGGTTTTTTGTTACTGTCCATAGGTACAGGTAGTATAGTATATTCTGAGCAATATATTGATACTGGATTGGTCGCTTTATTGGTTTCCTTCCAGCCATTAATTATCGTTCTGATGATGTGGGTTTGGAAAAAACGGCGCCCTGGAATTAGGGTTATTATAGGATTGATATTAGGTATTGTAGGAATGGTTCTTTTGATCGGACAAGATCAAATCCTAGATAGTGAACACTCTGCTGTTGGTTTAATTGCAGTATTTATAGCTTTACTCTCCTGGTCAATTGGGGTAATACTTCTTAATGGGTGGCCAAGGCCCGCCTCTGCAAATATTCATGTTGGCGTTCAAATGATTGGAGCTGGATTTTGGTTATTTATCATCAGCGGTATAACTGGTGATTTTCGATTATTTGATTGGGAAAAATTGACTACCAAAGCTTTATTATCTTGGTTTTATTTGGTCTTTTTTGGATCCATTATTGCTTTTTCTGCATTTAATTATTTATTAAAAAGGATAGCGCCAGATAAGGTTGCTACTTCTAATTACGTAAATCCTGTGGTGGCCCTCCTTTTAGGATTTTTTTTCAATGAAGAAAGCATTTCTAGTCAATCTATTATAGCTGCTGTGGTATTAGTAACCGGGGTATTTTTCATCAATGCTAATTTCAAATTAAAGCGACCTCCTTTGAATCAATGGAATAAAATTACCCGGGGAAGGTTTGGCGGTAAACCTTAACCGCTGATTCCGAGAATAAAAAAATCAAACTGATGGTTTTTTTGATTGTTCGTCCACGCCTTATCGAAAGCATAGCTGTACCTTACACCAGCTTTTACATCTAATAATCTGATCAGCCGAACATCAAAAATCAATTCAATACCAGTAGATCTAAGCAAGTTGTTTTGATTAAACGGTTCTTTTAATGAAATGGTAGCAGTATCGTAGAAAAGATGCGCACTTAATCGTTGAAAAAATGCCAAGGGGCCTATTGCCATATCTGGATACCAGATTGGAAGTTTATAATCTACTGAGTACTTTAACCATTGATCTCCAATTTGGGCTCCGTAGCCTCTTGGATTGAAAAAAGTATTTGGAAACTTATAATTGTCGAGATAGGCTTCTTTTTGGTAACTGACTTGAAACTGTGAGGCGTGAGTTTTCAAAAATCCTGGTAAATATATTCCGCCACCTAATCGCCATGAATTGCCATTTAAGATTTTGCCAATAGCCCTTCTGTTATGCAACTGTGCTGATATTCCAAAATCAGGACCTAGTTCTTGAATGGCGGTTCTTTTTGCGAATTGAAAATTCAATTGAGTATGAACAGTGTGTAAGACATCTTCTTGAAATGGAACCCCTTCGAAAGATTCCAGACTTTTGATTCCCTGAATGCTACCTACTAAAATCTCAGCATTATCATTTAGTTGTGCTAATGCATCAGGGGCTTCTAGTCCTATATATTGATAATTAAAACCAGCAGTAATTCGGGTATCATAGCCCCTTGCTGTCCATCTTAACGGCACTTTTAACCCTAGTTTGACGCGCTTTTCAATCCAATCAGTACTGTATTGACTAAAAAGCACCGTGGTATCATTGGAAATGTTAAAATTGGCGTAATTAGCTCTTCTATTGTATATGCCAGCACCTATTTCGATTTGTGGAAACCAGCCTCCATAGACTATTTCACCCAAATACGTTGCTTTATTTTCATTAAAATTATAATAGGTAGCGAACTCACTTGAAAGGGTGCTAAAAGTATTGTCTGAAAGAATCCTGACCCCTGCAACTGGTGGATAGATATAAGGAAGTATGCTATGTGGATTAAAAATATGGTAGGTTTTTTTAAATTTTTCTACCGGTAATTCTAACGAGTTTGGAATCCTTGCAATTATGGAAGATTCAAGTGGGGAATTTTTCTTAAGCTCAGAAATGGTATAGCCTTCTTGCTGAACAATGGGGACGATGGAAGTAAGAGATTGACTTTCAGTATTGGGATCAAAAGGATGAGGTTGTATTTTTTTAGTTTGAGGCCTATACCCCTTAGCTGAGAAACCACTAAAAACTACCTTTTGAGTAGCTGGATGGTAGTTTGGTTGAAAGGCACCTATAGGATGATCAGTGAGTTGGTTGATTTGACCGTCGGTGATAGAAACTTGAAAAATATTGTTTGTGTTTTGATAAGCTGCTGAAAAATAAATTTGCTCATTATAATAGGACAAATGACTTATTGAATAGGGAAGTTGTGGGGTCAAATTTTCCCATTTTTGGGTGGCTAAATTATAAATATGGATCGAAGCCTGTTCTTCTTTTCCAGCTATTACTGCAATTTGATTGGTATCAATCCATGTTGGAAAACTAAAAAAGGTGTTATTCTTCTTAATGGGTTGGATAAGAGGTGTTCCCTTCAAGGCGTCGAGTACAACCAATTGGGTACTACCGCCTGTAAGCATTTCAACAGCCAATATTTTTTTGCCGTCAGGCGATAAGGCAGGTGCGAAGTATTTTGCTTTGGAGGTTAATTTTCTCTTTTTTCTTGTTTGAAGATTATAAATGTAGATATTTTGATATTGATGATTATACCATCTTGGATCCAGGTTGAGTTCAGACCAG
>CALAZP010000121.1 GCA_937926355.1 uncultured Saprospirales bacterium | reverse complement strand
TTTCAAAAAATCAGAGGTATTCAAGTTACTCGGAAAACAGAGGAAATCGCCAGTGGAGGATCAAATAATTATTATTTCAAGTTGCCTCAAAATTTAGTTTACGAAAACCTGATATTGGAACGGGGTTTTTTGGATGTTCAATCTCCCTTGTCTAGGTGGTGTAGTAAATCTTTAGAAGAAGGAGATGGTGAAATTAATACCAAAACAGTGGTGGTTACCCTTAAAGATTACTCTGGGAAGAATAGTATTGCATCTTGGTGTTTTTATGGCTGTTATCCTGTAAAATGGTCTTTTAGTGATCTTCAGTCAGACCAGTCCATTTTAGCAATAGAAACGATAGAAATTGCCTATAGTTATTTCAAAAAATTATCGAATTAGTTATGCCTATAGAAATTAAGGAATTAATAGTTAAAGCAACAATCGGAGGAAAGGAACAGGAACAGGATTTGAATCAAGTTTATCAAACTAAAGATCAGACTTCCTCCTCCCAAGAAATTACTCCGGCTATGAAAAGAGAGTTAATTGAGTCATGTGTTGAAGAGGTGATTAAAAAACTGAACGCTCAAAAAGCCTATTAAATGATTTTTAGCAGTATTTCAAAACTCATGATTAAGGCCTATTCAAAATTTGAACAGGGAAGTTTATCTGGACCGAAAGGAACTTATGAACTACAGATTAATCCAGGTTCGGTTACATGTACATTTGCTGAAAAAACTAAAGAGGGCTCAGAACCTACTGGTGCTGCGGGAGACGTGATTGCGGTAAAGAGGCCTACGTATTATAAAGAAACTATCAAATTTTCCTTTACCCTGGATGCCACTGGAGCCCTTCCATCCCTTGCAGACGGAGCGTCGGAAAACAATGGACTAGGGGAAAGCATTGAAAAACTAAAAAAAGCAACCATTTATCCGATTCGAAGTACTCATGCACCACCATATGTTCACTTAACCTGGGGGGAGATTTCTTTGAAAGGTTTGGTCAATGATTTCTCCATTATTTATAATCTGTTCAATAGTTCAGGTAAGCCCCTTAGAGCCAATATAACTATAGGAGTAACAGAAGTAGTTGATTCAGAGGTAGAATCATCTAAATTTCAGAGTCCGGATATTACAAGAATTCCAACCATATTGGAAGGACAAACCCTACCGTATCTCTGCGGGGAATATTACGATGACAACCGGTACTACATGCGAATAGCAGAAGTCAACAAACTACCATCGTTTCGCAGATTACAAACAGGACAAAGATTGCTTTTCCCGCCCATAGAAAAATAATAAATATGTCTGGAAAACTTCCAAATAGCACCCTGACCTCTCTGCCAACCTTAATAGTTAAATTGGACGGTACAGAGTTGCCAGCTAGTTATTTGGTATATGAAGTTACTACCTGGCAGACTATTTATAAAATCAGCAAAGCTTCAGTAACCATTTTAGGCGGTAATAGCTTTCAAAACACCTTTGAAGAAAGTCAAAAGTCCATGTTCGAACCAGGGGTGGAAATAGAGATCAGCATGGGATATGATCAAAAGAATACAATGGTGTTTAAGGGAATTATTAGCAAACATGCTCTTAAAATTGAAAGTGGATACGAAAAATATAATTATAAAAATAAGCTTGTTTTGGAATGTGCTGACAAGGCATTAAAAATGACTTTTGAAAAGAAATCTGAAATATTTGAGAAAAAAAAGGATAGTGAAATAATAACCACCATATTGGCAGATACAGGAGTATCAAAGGAAGTAGATTCAACGGATTACAAACATGAATTTTTAACTCAGTTTAATATAACTGATTGGGATTTTGTCTTGAAGAGGGCTAAGGCAAATGGATTGTTGGTTTTAAATGCAAATAACAAGGTAACCGTCACTAAAGCAACTATAGACGGTTCGCCTGCGGCAAAAATTATATACGGAGATGGAGCTATTTCTTTTGATGCGGAAGTAGATTCAACGCTACAAGTGCAAGATGTTGAAACCAAATCATGGGATTTATTTAAAGAAGAAGAGGTAAAACAAACAGGAACAGAACCATCTGCTTTAAGCCAACCAGGCGATTTGAGCGGGAAAAAATTAGGAAAAGTTTTCAGCCCTGATAAAATAAGTCAAACGTATCACGCTCCGATTGAAAGCGGAGAATTAAAAACGTTAGCGGATGCTATTATGGTGGAATCCAGAATGACAAGAGTTAGAGGGGTGGTTTCTTTTAGAGGTATTCCAGAAGTTAAATTGGGGGGAGTAATTACTTTGTCGGGATTTGGAGCTAGGTTTGAGGGAGATGTATTGGTCACTTCTGTTACCCACCAAATGTATGAAGGAAATTATGTAACCAGAGTTGGATTTGGATTACCGCAAAACGCTTTTCAAACAGGACTAATGGAGAATCCGTTTCCTCTTTTGAATGCAATGGAGGGCTTATATCCAGCAATAGTGACAAAAATTGATGGAGATCCTCAAGATGATTATAGGATTCAGGTTAAAATACCTGCTTTAAAGGATAGTGGCAACGGCTTATGGGCCAGACAAGCTCAATTATATGCTACTAAAGGTGCTGGGAGTTTCTTTATTCCAGAGGTAGGCTCTGAGGTAATTGTGGGTTTTATGCACAATGACCCAAGATTCCCTGTTATTTTAGGAGGGCTATACAACAGCAAAAATGATCCCTACCAAAAAATAGAGTCTGAAAATCCTAAGAAGGCTATAGTGTCGAAAGAAAAATTAATGATAGAGTTTGACGACAAGGATAAAATTCTAACTATAGAAACTCCTGGGAGCAACAGCTTTATTTTAAGTGACAAGGATAAAGGCATAGAGATAAAGGACGCAAACGGGAATTCGATAAAAATGTCATCTAGTGGGATAGAAATTAATAGCAACAAAGCTGTAAATATTAAATCTGGGCAAAAAGTAACTATCGAGGGCGGTACAGGTATAGACGTAAAGGCCTCAGGAGGAGATGTTTCTGTTAAAGGGTTAAACGTAACCAATGAAGCTCAAATTAAATTTTCCGGGAAGGGAACGGCCCAGGCTGAATTAAATGCTTCTGGGCAAGTTACAGTAAAAGGTGCAGTAGTCATGATTAACTAAAACAAATAAAATATGTTGCCAGCATCTAGAATAACAGATATGCATGT
>CALAZP010000120.1 GCA_937926355.1 uncultured Saprospirales bacterium | reverse complement strand
GCATCTAAAGAGGAAATTCTCCAGCAACTACAAGATTTTTGGTTTCGTGATGAAGTAGCTGTTGAAATGAGCCAATGGATAAAGCTCCAGGCAGATACTTTTTGTTTGCACGGCGATCATCACGGCTGCGCCGAAGCAGCTCGAGCGATAAACGAATGGTATGAACGATTATCCAATTAAAATAATTCCCTACAGCGCTCATTCTTTGC
Source organism: uncultured Saprospirales bacterium (assembly GCA_937926355.1). Taxonomy (GTDB): domain Bacteria; phylum Bacteroidota; class Bacteroidia; order Chitinophagales; family Saprospiraceae; genus CALAZP01. The sequence continues at coordinate 3,124 of CALAZP010000120.1, read as the reverse complement.
TCATTCAGTGGCCAGAGCAAGTTGATGAGCGCCTCCTTCAGGATATTTTAGCCTTCAAAAACGCTTTACAGGAATCATTTCCCGATGCGTTATTAACCCCTTGTTATCATTCCCTGCTTTTAGTTTTTAGAAAACTTATAAAAGACATTCCTAGTATCATTGAATCTGTTTTAGCCCTTTATGATAATCGATTTTTTGAACCACTCAAACCGCAGATTTTTGAAGTAGTAGTTAATTACCAATCTGAAATCGCTATGGATTTAGAGGATATTTGCGAGGATTTAAGTATGAACATTAAAACTTTTATTGATTGGCATACCAGTGCATTATATACGGTCTATGGTTTAGGGTTCCTACCCGGTTTTATGTATCTGGGAGGACTTCCTGAAGCTATTCATTATCCGAGACATAAAAGTCCTCGGCTTCGTGTTCCAACAGGTGCTGTGGGAATAGGGGGGCGTCAAACGGGTATTTATCCAATGGAAGCTCCGGGAGGATGGCAGTTAATTGGACATTCAGATTTCCAAGTTATAGATCGTAATGCTTCATTTACTTTTAAGGTGAAAGTAGGAGATAAAATTAAATTCGTTCCCCAATAAGAGTGTATGCTGGTTATTCTTCAACCCGGAAATTTTACTTCTCTGCAAGATCTTGGCAGATGGAAAATGCATGAATATGGAGTGCCTTTATCAGGCGCAATGGATCGAAATAGTGCTATATTGGCAAATATGCTATTGAATAATTCAATAGAAGCGCCTGTGTTGGAATTTACTTTAGTGGGACCTAAAATTCAGTGGAAACAATCAGGTATGGCTGCGCTAACAGGTGGTAGATTTAATGTTCATAGCAATCAAACTGGTTTAGTTCCTTGGAATATGGCAGTTCATTTTGAGGAAAATGAAATTTGGAATTTCGGGCCTGTTAAAGAAGGTTTGAGAGGATACCTTGCGGCAAAAGGTGGGTTTCTCGGGACATCTTCTTTGGGCAGTTGTTCTATGTCTATGGGCGTGACAGAGCAAGTTGTTTTCAAAAAGAATGATTTAATTTCGTTTGGGAATACTCCTGAAGTGAAAACCGAACGGTATGCTCAAATTAAAGCAACCCCTTTGGACGAGAAAAAAATTTATGGATATAAAGGTCCAGAGTGGCATTTATGGGAGCAAACAGGTCTTGATTTGTTTCAAAAGGAATGGAGGCTGTCTAAAGACCACAACAGAATGGGGATAAGGTTAATGCCTTTTTCGCCTAGGCACAACCATTCTATCCTGACCTCCCCTGTTTTGCCGGGAACTGTTCAATGGACTCCTGCCGGCCAATTAATTGTCTTGATGAGGGATGGGCAAACTACCGGAGGTTATCCAAGGATTTTTCAATTAACTGAATCCTCTATTAACATCTTGGCTCAAAAAAATACCGACGAAAAATTTTATTTTGTAGATCATCCATTAAACTTCAAAACTTAATAATGAAAGCTTTCTTACTATTCATTTTTACTGGCACTTTATTAAATGCTCAACCCCATCTATCATTAGTTTCCCTTTTTGATGATTGGCGTTCCTTTGAAAATCCTCCAATATATCAAAGTGCCCCAGATTATCGAAAGGGTACGTTTGACTCTAGACAACCTATTTTTGAAAAATTGAAAGCCAAATTACTAGCCATGGATACCACTCAGTGGCCTGTTGAGGACCGCATAGATTGGGAAATCATTCAGGCTGAAATGAACGGATATGATTTTAACTATCGGATATTAAAACCATGGGAAAGAGATCCGGCATTTTATCGAGTTATTTGGATGGATAGAAGTGACGTACCGGGTCATGAGGGCCCTACGCCTCACAATGTAATTGAAATATGGCAGTATGATTTTCCCTTATCTGATAATGATGCAAAGCTCTTAATCGACCAACTGAGTTCTATTCCCAATTTTTATCAACAAGCGAGAATTAATTTAACAGGTAATGCAAAAGAACTCTGGATGGCAGGTATTCGGGATATCCAATTTCAAGTCAATGATTTAGAAACCCTTCGGAATTATCCTGGGGTAGCATATGATGAATTACTATTACAAGCTATTCAACAAAGTATAATAGCATCCGAATCTCTTATAGAATGGTTGACCACTGAAGGGGCTTCAAAGACGGGGCCTTCAGGTATAGGGAAAGAAAATTATACGTGGTACCAACAAAATGTTCATTTAGTTCCCTTAACTTGGGAAGAGGAGGTGCTTTTACTCAAGAGAGAATTAGTCCGAGCCTGGTCCGCACTTAAATTGGAGGAACATCGAAATCGTAATTTGCCTCCTTTAATGCCTGCAGCTAATGAAGAGGAATATCAAACAAGAGCGGAGGAATCAGTCCGAAGTTTGATTGATTTTTTAGACCAGCATGATATCGTAACGGTAAAAGATTATTTTGAACCTGCGCTAAGGGAACACTTAGGAAAATTTGTTCCGGTTGACAAAAGAAACTTTTTCTGGATTACTGCACATCATGACCAACGTCCTCTATATTCTCATTTTTACCATTGGTTTGAGTTGGCTCAAATGGATTTAACCCCACATGAAAATCCCATAAGGAAGGGGGCTTTATTGTATAATATTTTTGATTCTCGGAATGAGGGTCTCGCAACAGCGGTAGAAGAAATGTTTATGCAAGCTGGTTTATATCAAGATGATGCTAGAGTGAGAGAGATAGTTTATATTATGATCGCACAAAGAGCAGCCCGAGGTTTAGGATCTTTATATGCCCATGCGAATCTGATGACTATGGAAGAGGCCGGGGGAATTCATGCAGATTATACCCCTAGGGGATGGATGAAAACGGAAAAGGAATTATTGCTTTTTGAGCAACATCTTTATCTAAGGCAACCTGGATATGGAACCAGTTATATCACTGGCAAATATTTAGTAGAAATGGCTATGGCTGAATTTGCTAGAATCCATCCGGATCGATCTATTAAAGAATTCTTCGACGGATTATCAACTATTGGTAATATACCTATGGAATTGGCGAAATATTCTTTAACAGGAAATAGAACTTTTGCATCATACTAATTTTTGTTTGTTACTAAGTATTTAGATTATTTAAAAGATTGAAAGGTTCAATCCTTAGATATCTTGTAA
>CALAZP010000119.1 GCA_937926355.1 uncultured Saprospirales bacterium | reverse complement strand
CTTCCTTAGATACTATATCCGATCCCAATCCTTCCAAACCAGCGGTTCCTAATGCCACCATTTCCCCATCTTTAACTTCCCAACCAAATAAAGTATCTGTATTAAAGACGCGCCACATATCCATAGTTTGGCCATCAAATAATAAAGTCCAGCCGTTATCCGCTTCTTCTTGTGTCAAGGTATTATCTGCTCCGTCCTCAGAAATGATAACCAAGTATTCCTCTACCACCTCCTCGGTCTCTACCATACCTTCCTTTTGAGGAGCATCAGTACAGGCAAAAGCAACTAAACTAAACAACAATAATAACCCAAGTGAATTGTTTGTCTTCATAACAGAAGTATTTATGATTTCTAAAATTTTATAAAGGCAAAAAATAAATAAAATAGTTGGTGGGGACAAACAAAAAAAGAATCTTTCAACCGAAGCCAAAAGATTCTTTTTTAATTGATATGATATATCCAATTATGTTATGCTATGGCAACTTTCCCTTGTCCAGTTCTCTTCATCCAAAAGTAGAGGAAAGTAAACAACACAATAAGGATACCAGGTAAAATGACCATCGTTCCTAATGTCATCTGTCCTGCAACCAAATCTAATTCGTCTCCGGTCAAACCTGTGGCTGCAGCACTAGCTCTGTCCTCGTCAATCCATCTTCCAATGATAGGTTGGAAAATGGAAGTGGAAAACATACCTACAGCACCAACTATAGACATTCCTAAAGCACCGCTTTTGGGTATTTTGGCAGCGACAAATCCAATCATATTGGGCCAGAAGTAGGCTATACCTAAGGCGTAAATTACCGCAGCCACATAAGCCATGGTTCCCGTTTGCGTGCTAAATAGATACACTCCAATTGTCGCCAAAACAGCTGAACCCAACAATACACCAGTTTGATCCAATTTGTGAACTACTTCTCCACCAAAATATCTCGCTACCGCCATCAAACCAGTAACTAAGGCTAAAATCAACATCGGCTGAGCTCCACTCTTGGCTAAAATTAACCCTACCCATTGCTGTGGTCCAAATTCAGAAATGGCAGTCAGGGCCATACAACAGAAAATGAAAAGGTATAGGGGCGTGAGCATCGATTTGATATTCTCCCCAATTTTAACAGAAGAAGCTACTTTAGGCTTTGGAAAATCCTGTCCCCAAAATAAATAAGCGTAAATAACAGTTGGGACCAATATAAACCAAATCTGCGCCTGCCAACCTAGGGAGGCATCGGTCATAAACTTGGATACCAAACTTCCAATAACAATTCCTCCGGGGAACCACATGTGAAATCGGTTCATCATTTTACTCATCTTTACTCCTTCATAGGTATCCGAAATCATCGGATTACAGGCAGCTTCCGTGCAGCCATTTCCCAAACCAATCAAAAATGTAGATAGTAACAAGCCAGTGTAACTTCCCGCATAAATAGTCAGTAAAATTCCGACCGCATGAGCGAAAAAGGCAAATTGCATGATTTTTTTAGGGCCTACCGTATAGTAAATTAAACCTCCTATGACCATCGAAATAGGAAAACCTAAAAACCACATGGAATTAATGTAGCCCAATTGTTCAGCTGTCAGATTGAGCTCCTCTCCCAACTGAGGTAAAATACCTGCCCTGATACTGAATGAAAAAGCGGTAGTGATGAGGGCAAAACAACTACCGTAAAATAATCTCTTGTCGTTTACCATGGTAATTTTTCGTTTAAGTTTTAGTACCTGCCAATATAATCAGATATTTTTAAGTAGTATTAAAAAACTTTTTTTGCCCAGAGTGCCTATTTGCCAAATTAAAGCAAATCAATAGGAAATGGAACGGGTTTTCCAGTTGCCTTTACCGCGGGAATATCCGCCTGTGTAGCTTTCAGATGGGCCGTTAATTTTTCAGCCAATTCTAAAACCTTATCCGGGTTTTCTTCAGACAAATCCACGCTTTCACCAATATCATTACGGAGGTTATATAGTTCCAGCTTGCCCAGATCATGTCGATGAATTAATTTCCAATCACCGCTTCTAATGGTGCTACTCGGGCCTATTCCCGGTCCATTAGCGCCCCATCTGTTGGGATAATGCCAAAACAAATCTCTCTTCTTTAATTTTTCTTTATCCTTAAAAAGTCCTGCTAAAGACCATCCATCAACCACTTGAATGGTTTCATATTCTTGTACCCCTGCCATTTCTAAAAGTGTTGGAAATAAATCTTCTACAATTATAGGAGTAGTTTCTCTGGTATTGGGTAGAACTTTTCCTGGCCATTTGACAATAAACGGGACTCTGATTCCACCTTCATACGCAGAACCTTTACCGCTATTTAACGGCGCATTATGGGTATGCAAAACCCCTCCTCTGGCAGATGCAGAGAGTCCTCCGTTATCAGATAAAAAGACGATGGCCGTATTTTCTGAAAGTTGATGATCCTCTAAATACTGAAGTAACCTCCCTAGACTAGCATCCATTTCTTCGACCATAGAGGCATATCTAGCCTCGGGCTCCTCTAATCCCATAGCTCGATATTTTTCATAGTACTTGTGCGCAGGTTCTAAAGGAATATGTACAATATAATGGGAAAGGTATAAATAGAAAGGTTGATCTTTGGGCCTCTCATCTAATGCCTTTAAAGCTTCAATAGTCAGCGCTTCTGCTAAATTAATGGAATCTCCATGATAAGCTTCCATTCCCGGAACTCCCCATGGCAGCGAATGAGCGCCAGGCTCAGCATTGCCAAAATATTTTTCACCCAAGTGACTTCCCAATCCTCCTGCCGCATGTCCAGCAATATTTTTATCAAACCCCAAATTAAGAGGATTGGAACCAGGGGTATTCATCGCTCCCCAATGGGCTTTACCCGTATGAATAGTATAATACCCATTGGCTTGAAGAATCTGTGGTAAGGTGGTCGCGTACAAACCATTAGGAATACTGTCCACCGGTTGTAAGCCGTTGTAATTCCAATCTGGCAATGTCAATATCGTATCCTTAGCATCTGGTGGGTTGTCTCTCCTCAAGGTCCAATTGGTCACCCGATGCCTGGCGGCATTCATGCCAGTCATCAAACTAGTTCTGCTTGGAGAACAAACCGAAGTAGCATAAGCCTGAGTGAAGATTTTTCCACCTTCAGCCAAACGTTCCATATTAGGCGTTTGGTATAGTTGATTGAATGATGTAGGTTTTTCCCAAAAGGGGACAGAAGTGTCCTGCCAACCCATATCATCTACAATAAAAACGACCATATTCAAGGGCTGTTTTTCCGCTACCTCACATCCCACCAGTAAAACTAACCCCCATAAATATCCAATCTTCCTTTTCATAACCATAAACTTTTAGTACCCAATCACCCCAATACCAGCTTCTTGAGCCAATTGATTAAACTCAGCAACCCCAACTTCCAACAATTGAAGACCTCTAGTTTTTAGCTTTTCCCATTCCGCATCCAATTCCGCTTTTCGATCCTGAGAACCTTTATTCACCCGAGGAATCTGACTTTCTGTTTGATTCATTAAAAACATGTAGTTGGCAGTAAACTTATTTGGGAAATTTTCCACATCATCGTAAGCTTTGGATTTTCTCTGAACCATATCCTCATCCCATTGATTTATTTCCATTAATAAGGTCTTACCCTTTTCTATCACACTTGCTGTTCTTGCCCCGTTCTCCATACGCTTCATTATTTTTTCCATCTGCAATCGAACTTCTGCTAATTGAGCCACCATGGTATGCATTTCTAATACCTTTGCCTCCATATCACTCATGATGGCATGGTATTTGGCCCAATCTGCATCAGAGACCTCGTATAAAGGATGGGGTAACACCACTCCCTTCGCAGTAGCTGCCCCTTTATCCGTGCTTACCTTAATATGGTAAACACCTGGTTTTACCTTATGTCCTCTATAACTACTTTCAATATAAACATCCCTTACCCCAGGTAAAGAAGCATGTCTCAAATCCCATACTATCCTATTTACTCCAGAGTGCTTAGATAGTATAGGCTCCGGTCCTGGCCCTCCATCATAACGAACATAGTCAGCAGCCTTAACAGAAGAAAACTTTCTTATTAAATCTCCCTTTTCATTAGTGATATCCATGACCACCTCGTCCTGCTCCTCCTGTCCCTTAGGCAAATGATAATAGATTACCATTCCACTAGCAGGGTTGACGCCCTCCAATCTATCGGTCCCATCGAAATCAGAAATGTCTCCATTCATTGGACTGTACCAATTGCCATCAATCGACTCATCCGGTGTATATACCCATGGTACACTAGTTTCATTTTTCAATTCCCTAACCACGTTTAAATCATCCAAAATCCAAAATGACCGGCCTGAGGTAGCCACTACCAAATCGTTATGGGCTACTTTCAAATCGGTTATAGGAGTTACAGGTAAATTGAGTTGAAAAGAATGCCAATTTCGACCGCCATCATTAGACAGATACAATCCCTTTTCTGTTCCAGCATACAACAGTCCTTTCACCTTAGTATCCTCCCTGACCACTCGGGTAAAAGATCCATAAGGAATTCCCTCATTAATAGCTTCCCAACTTTTTCCATAATTCGTAGTCTTGTACAACCCAGGGGTATAATCATTGAATTTGTATTGAGTCGTCGCGATAAATACCGTTCCAGGATCATGTGGACTTACTTCAATCGCATTAATCAGACACTCTGAAAGGCCTTTAGGCGTTACATTTTCCCAATTGACCCCTCCATCTTTAGTCAAGTAGACCAGTCCATCATCACTTCCGGTCCAAATCACCCCCTTCTCGTGGGGTGATTCTACCACATAAGCCAAGGTTCCATAGTTTTCCGCACCCACCGCTTCGTTGGTGTATGGTACTCCCCCCTTACCTTGTTTTTCTTTTTCATTCCTAGTCAAATCGGGAGAAATAACCTCCCAAGAAGTACCCAGATCTCTGGACCTCAACAAATACTGAGCGCCGTGGTAAACGGTTTGGGTTTCGTGTTGAGACCAAATAATTGGAGCATTCCAATTGTACCGGTACTTCATATCACTAGCATCTCTGCCTAAGTACTGTATAGGCTCAATCATAATATTAGTAGAAGCTTGTGACGCTACGTCCAAAACTTCTATCGTTCCCAGATATGATCCTCCCAAAACTTTAGTAGGTTGATTGGGGTCAAAAGCTAAAAAGGCACTTTCTCCACCCGCTGAATATTGCATATGCTCCCAGTTGATTCCTCCTCGGCCTATACCAATACTAGCTATTTTGATGGAGGTATTGTCCTGCTGTCCAGCATACAAATTATAAGGAAAAAGATTGTCCGTATTGATTCGATACAACTGGGCAGTGGGCATATTGGATTGTTGGGACCATGTTGCTCCGCGATTAAAAGTAATAGCTGCTCCCCCATCATCCGCCAATACCATATTCTTAGAATTATCTGGATTGATCCATAAATCGTGATAGTCCCCATGAGCACTCGGCAATACCTCCCAAGTTTTACCCCCATCAATAGATCTCAAAGCCGGCGCACTCATCACATAAACGGTATGTTCATCATTGGGGTCCGCAAAAACCTCTATATAATACCAAGCTCGCTGGGTTAATCGGTTATCATCACTCACTCGCGTCCAGTGGGCACCTCCATCGTTAGAAACAAATAAACCTCCTAGATCTTTTTCCGAATCACTTTCAATTAAGGCGTAAACTTTTTGGGAGTTGGCTCCGGAAACTGAAATGGCCATTTTTCCCATTTCATCAGGCAACCCCTCTTTTAATTCGGTCCAAGTAGCCCCACCGTCCACACTCTTATACAAGCCACTTCCAGGTCCACCGCTGATCACTTGCCACGGTTTCCTCCCGTGTTCCCACATGGCTGCGTACAAAATATTTGGATAATGGTGATCCATGGATAGCTCCACTGCACCTGTGTTTTCATCTACAAATAAGACGCGCTCCCAGGTAGCTCCCCCATCAGTAGATTTGTATACCCCTCTTTCTGAATTAGGGGCATGCAGAGCTCCCTGAGCTGCAACAAAAACCACATCTGGATTACGAGGATCTATTCTTATCCTAGAAATATGCTGAGTGGCCTCCAAACCCATTTTACTCCACGTTTGCCCGCCATCCAGCGATTTATACACTCCATCTCCATACGATGTCATCACTCCTCGAGGTGCGTGCTCCCCCATTCCCACGTAAATAATATTAGGATGGCTCTCGGAAACCGCGATAGCGCCAACCGAACCCGTCTGAAAATACCCATCAGAAATATTTTCCCAATACTGACCCGCATCCGTTGTCTTCCAAACGCCCCCTCCGGTAGTTCCCATATAATAGGTAAGTGGATCCCCTTTAACCCCAGTAGCACACACCGATCTACCCCCTCTAAACGGGCCTATATTCCTAAATTTTCCAGGCAAGGCTTCATAATCAGGCACTTGTGCCATTAAAGAAATTCCAAAAATCAAAAAGAGCCCCAGAAAGCTCCACCTAAGTTGTTTCACGCTTTGTATATTTTTAAGTGATTAAATTTTTATTCTATTAAATTTATAGAAAATATTTAATACCGTTGGTCTGTGGAAAATAAAGTCAACCCCGTTCCGGAAAAACGCTCATTAAGTCCTGAGGAATTAGGGCGTAAAATTCTCGATTTTTGGACTTACATCAAAAACCTATTTGACCTTCAAGAAGGCAAAGTGGATGATTTAGTTACCATAGAGGATATCAGAAAGAATGTGGAATTTAAAGGCGCCAACCTTTACATTTTAATTTTCGCCATTCTTGTCGCATCCGTTGGTCTAAATGTCAACTCCACTGCTGTAGTTATAGGTGCGATGTTGATTTCTCCTCTTATGGGTCCTATCATGGGCATGGGTTTAGCCGCAGGGATCAACGATTTTGACCTGCTCAAAAAATCTCTCAAAAACATCGGATTGGCCAGTTTGATTAGCATACTGACCAGCTCTTTATATTTTTTCTTCACCCCGCTTGACATTGCTCAATCTGAATTACTCGCCAGGACAGAACCTAGTATATGGGATGTACTGATCGCCCTATTCGGAGGTTTAGCTGGAATCGTAGCAGGCTCTCGCAAAGAAAAAAGTAACGCTATACCAGGGGTAGCTATTGCCACTGCCTTAATGCCTCCTCTTTGTACCGCGGGGTACGGAATTGCAACCGGCAACCTGGCTTACTTTTTTGGTGCCTTTTATCTCTTTTTTATCAACTCCGTTTTTATCAGTTTGTCCACTTACTTAATTGTGCGGTTTATGAGATTCCCCAAAAGGGAGTTTTTAGATCCCCTTCGGGAAAAGAGGGTTCGCACTTACATCACGGTTTTTATTATTGTTACTATAGCTCCCAGTATTTATCTCGCCTACAATATCGTTACGCGTACCCTATGGGAAGAAAGCGTCAACCAATATTTAAGAGTAGAATTCGATATGCCGGGTACTCAAATTATCTCCTCAGAGTTGACTTTTGTTCCCGATAGTAGTGTGGTAGAAGTAACCTTAATAGGAGAGAAACTATCCTCAGCCAATATCCAACAATTAAAAAATAAATTGTCGGTTTACGGCCTCGATGAAACCCACTTATACATCAACCAAAGTACAGAGACTACCCCCGACATGACCGTTCTGAGATCAGATATTCTTAAAGACCTGTACGAGAGAAGTGAAGCCACCATCATCGAAAAAGACCAACAAATCAATCTACTTCGATCAGAATTAAATAAATACACCGAAGCCACAGACCTCATTCCAGATGTAGCCCAAGAAGCCAAAATCAATCACCCCAATCTTCAGAAATTTACCATGGGCCGAAACCTTTTGATCGATGTTGGGGCTAACCAACAAGAAACGGTATTGATGGCCTATGCCCAATTTTCCACCGCTCCGGAAAGCGAAGAGTTGAGTCGCTTGGAATCTTGGCTAAAAATTAGGACAAAGGCTCAACAAATAAATTTAATAGTAGATTTTCCCAAAGAAATGAATTAATCTAATCTCCTGATTTTCATATTTCTAAACTCTACCCTTGCATCTCGGTGGTCTTGCAAAGCAATTCTGCCTTTTCTAAATTTGGTGAAATCCTCATGGTCTTTCCACTTGGTTTGACTTAAAATTTCAGGCCACTCTTCTGTCCATAAATCCGTCTCCAATACTTTTACCCCATTTAAATGAAAGGTAAGGTGCCCTTCCTGTAACTTTATACCAGAAGTGTTCCACTCACCTGCTGGCTTAACCGTTTCCGGACTACTAGATTGTATGTCATACAAATCCCCAGCTCTATGCTTGATGATCTTTGCATCAGGATGACAAGTATTATCCAATATTTGCATCTCTGGTCCAGTTTGCCATGGAAAAGTATATTTCTCATCTTCATTTACCAAAAACATAACGCCGCTATTGCCACAAGGGGAAATTTTCCAGTCAAAAACCAACTCGAAATCTTCGTATTCCTCTTCTGTGACAATATCGCCTCCATCTTTTGCCAGTAATTTTCCATTGTCCTGCGGTACCGCATTGAGGGCCAACACTCCATCCTCAACAATCCAAGAAGTACCAATAGTAGATTTGTTGTAGTTATGCCATCCTTTGGTGGATACTCCGTCAAACAGCAATTTCCATCCTTGTTCCTTTTCATCTGGCGTTAACGAATTCATAGCCTGCGCAGCCAAATCAGTCGAAACCACCTGGCTCAGAATCAGGATCCCTATTAAAGTCAATAGTTTAATGTTGTTTTTCATTTTGTTCTTCGTTTATTATAAAATTAAAATTTTAACTCTTTACTCTGGGCAGTTAGCTTTCCTTCTAGTATCTGTAATAGAGAAAATCTGCCACCGCTCACCGTTGAAAAGCAGTTTGAATA
>CALAZP010000118.1 GCA_937926355.1 uncultured Saprospirales bacterium | reverse complement strand
AAACTTTCCGGATGGGTGGATTCGGGGATTTTTTCATCGGATGCTAAAATAGTTTCAATCCGATGTAACGCACCCAACCCTTTTTGTACATTATAGGAGGCTTTGGAAAATGATTTGGCGGGGTCGATGACGTTGTAAAAAGCGAAAATAAAGGTTAAAAAAGTTTCTGCATCTAAGCTACCGCTAAACACCTCTCGAGAACCGTACCAAAGTAAAAGAGATACTGTGGCAATCCCCATGAATTCAGAAAGAGGGGACGCTAAATCTCTTCTCCACAATAAGCGAGTGAGCAATCTTCTATATTGATTGTTTTCTGCTCCAAATTTTTCTTGAGTATAATATTCGGCTCCAAAAGCTTTGATAATTCGCAATCCACCTAGGGTTTCTTCTACAATGGAGACCAGATTTCCCAAATACTCTTGAACTTTCGAGGAGCTTTTTTTCAAGGTTTTTCCAATTCCCCCAATTACAATTCCAGTAAAAAAAAGCAAACCAAAAACAAAGAGGGTCAATTCTGGGCTGACGTAGATCATGAATCCCAATGCACCTGCAATGACAATAGGCTCTCTAAAAATACTTTCAAAAACATTGAGAATACTCGATTCTACCTCTTGTACATCTGCGGTCATCCTAGAAAGCAAATCTCCCTTTTTTTCTTCTGAAAAAAAACGTAGTGGTAGGATGAGAATTTTTGCAAATAGTTGTTGTCTGAGGTCTCTGATTATGCCATTGCGAACAGGTGCCATAAAAAATAGAGCGCTGTATCTGAATAAATTTTTTAGAAAAAAAACCAAAAGGATGCCGATACAAACAATAGCAAGGGCATCGCTTTTGCCGTTTTCCTCAATTTGTTGACTTAAAAAGTATTTGGCGTATTGAACCATCCCCTCAACGGATAATATTTGTTCAGGAGGAGAGAGAACAGGCTCCGTACGATCGAATAAGATTTCCAAAAAAGGAACTAAAAGAGGAATACTCAATGCAGTGAAAATAGCAGTTAAGATGTTACTAAAAATATTGAAGCTCAGCAGCAATTTGTAGTTTCTTAAATAACCCAGAAGCTGCCATAAACTTCTATTCATAGCATTAGTTTACTGTAATCTTATTCTCCTTCAAATTCAAAATCATTCAAATATCCTGTGTGGAAATTCCCTGATCTGAAGTTGGGGTCTTTCATTAATTGTTTGTGAAAAGGAACAGTAGTCTTGACGCCTTCTATAATAAATTCCTCTAATGCCCGCTCCATTTTGGTTATGGCCTCCTCTCTGGTTTGCGCTCTACAAATTAATTTAGCGATCATAGAATCGTAATATGGAGGAATCGTGTAACCTGCATAAACATGAGTATCTACCCGTACTCCATGTCCTTTGGGACTGTGAAAGGAGTGGATGGTACCTGGACTAGGGCGAAAATCATTAGCCGGATCTTCGGCATTAATTCTACATTCAATGGCATGCATGGAAGGGTAGTAATTTTTGCCTGATAGGGTTTCTCCTAAAGCAATTTTTATTTGTTCTTTGATAAGATCGTGGTCGATTACCTCTTCGGTTACTGTGTGTTCCACCTGAATCCTGGTGTTCATCTCCATGAAGTAAAAATTGCGGTATTTATCTACCAAGAATTCCACTGTTCCAACTCCTTCGTATTTGATGGATTTGCCGGCAAGGATGGCCGCTTCTCCCATAGCTTCTCTCAGTTCTGGAGTCATGAAGGGCGAAGGACACTCTTCTACTAATTTCTGATGTCTCCTTTGAATACTGCAATCCCTTTCAGAGAGGTGAACCACATTGCCGTGCTGATCTCCTGCAATTTGGATTTCGATATGGCGGGGTTCTTCGATAAATTTTTCAATATAAATGCCATCGTTGCCAAAAGCTGCTTTTGCCTCTTGCCTGGCCATATTCCAATTTTTCTCAAAATCCTCTTCTTTCCAGACAATGCGCATTCCTTTTCCTCCTCCTCCAGCAGTAGCTTTGACCATTACTGGAAAGCCAATTCCGTTGGCTACCTTAAACCCGTGCTTCACATCTTTTATCAGCCCATCAGAACCCGGTACTACAGGGACACCTGCTGCTACCATGGTTTCCTTAGCCGTAATTTTATCTCCCATTTTCCTGATTTGCTCAGGAGTAGGTCCGATAAATTTGATGCCATATTCTTGGCAAACTTCAGCAAAATCGGCGTTTTCAGCTAGAAAACCATATCCCGGATGAATGGCGTCGGCATTGGTAATCTCTACCGCTGCCATGATTTTGGGGATATTCAGATAAGATTCAGAAGATGCTGGCGGGCCTATGCAAACTGCCTCATCAGCGAAGCGAACATGGAGATTATCCCTGTCTGCTGTGCTGTAAACTGCAACCGTTTTGATGCCCATTTCACGGCAGGTGCGAATGATTCTAAGCGCAATCTCGCCGCGATTGGCTATAAGTATTTTCTTGAACATAAATCAACCTTTAGGGTCTACCAAAAACAATACCTGATCGTACTCAACTGGCTGAGCATCTTCTACCATTACCTTGACAATGGTTCCTTTGACTTCCGATTCGATTTCGTTAAATAATTTCATCGCCTCAACGATGCAGACTACTGAACCCTCATCAACGGGATCTCCTACCTTAATAAATGGAGGTTTATCAGGTGAGGAAGAACGGTAAAACGTTCCCACCATAGGAGATTTTATTTCGATATAGTTGTTTTTCGTTGCTGTTGGTTGAGTTTGACTTTCCGCTGCAGGAAGGTCAGGTTGAGCTGCTGGTGGGGGCGGTGGTGTGGTAGTTTGTTGAACAGGGTAAGGAGCTTGGGCAGCCGCTTGTGGAATAGAAATTACACTTTGCGGCAAACTAGATTCTGATTGAGGTTTGTATTTGCTAAAATTTTTGGTTCTAATATTAAGTTCAAAATTACCATCGCGCATTTTAAACTCAGTTAGTTCTAGTTTATTGATGAGCCTAATGAGCTCTTGAATTTCTTTAAATTCCATAATTTTTAAGATTTAACTCGTTCAACATAATCTCCAGACCGGGTATCTATCTTGACTTTATCCCCTTCGTTGATAAACAACGGGACTCGTATTTCGGCTCCGGTTTCGACCTTAGCTGGTTTCATTGCATTAGTTGCAGTATCTCCTTTCAATCCTGGTTCAGAGTAAGTTACCTCCAATACAATGTATTGCGGCATCTCCATAGTGAGGGGAATATCTTTTTCGGAATGAAAAAGAATTTCAACCTCTGTTCCTTCTTTCATCAACTTGGGGTTATCCACCATAGCTGAATCTAATGTAATTTGATCGTAAGTCTCGTTATCCATAAAGTGGAAACCCATTTCGTCTTCGTACAGAAATTGGAATTTCCTTCTTTCTACCCGAACTTCATCGACTTTATGACCTGCTTGAATGGTTTTATCAATAACCTTGCCAGAGGTTACACTCTTGATCTTAGTACGCACAAAAGCGTTTCCCTTCCCTGGTTTGACGTGCAGAAATTCAACTACTGTGAATATTTCTCCGTTGATTTCCAGGCACATACCATTTCTGATGTCTGAAGTAGTTGCCATAGTATTTTTTTTTGCGGCGGTAAAGATAGAAAAAAATCAATAAGCCCAGGTCAAATAGGTCGCCCCCCAAGTAAACCCTCCACCGAAAGCAGTGAGCATTAGTTGGTCACCTTTTTTGAGTTGAGACTCGTAATCCCATAGGCATAAGGGCAATGTCCCCGCTGTCGTATTCCCGTATTTTTGGATGTTCATCATGACCTTTTCCAAGGGAAAGTCTAGCGTACTCGCTATGGTTTCTATAATTCTTTTATTGGCTTGATGGGGCACCAACCAATTCAAATCTTCTTTTTGGATTTGATTTCTACTCATGACCTCTTTAATGACACCTGACATTCCGCTTACTGCTGCTTTGAAAACGGGCTTGCCGTTCTGCACCATAAAATGTTCTCTATTTGCCAAGGTTTCAGGACTCGCCGGGCGAAGAGATCCGCCAGCTTTGACGTACAAATAATCTTTTCCTGCTCCGTCACTTTTATGAATGCTGTCTTCCATTCCATATTCATTAGGGGAAGGTTCTAGAAGTACTGCTCCTCCGCCGTCTCCGAAAATGACGCAGGTAGTTCGGTCCGTATAATCTATAATGGAGGACATTTTATCGACGCCAATGACAACTACCTTTTTATGAGTGCCGGATTCGATAAATTTAGCTCCAGTAGTTAGTGCGTATAAAAAACCTGAGCAAGCAGCGGATAAATCAAAGCAATAAGCATTTTTCATCCCTGTTCCATACGCAATTAAGTTTGCCGTATCCGGAAAAATCATATCGGGAGTAACCGTGGCACAAATGACCAATTCTATTTCCCCGGGGTCGGTTTGGGTCTTGTCCAGTAAACCTTTGACCGCTTGTATTCCCATAACTGAAGCGCCTTGATCCTTTCCTTTGAGAATCCTCCTTTCCTTAATTCCCGTCCGAGAGGTTATCCAATCATCTGAGGTATCTACCATTTTCTCTAAATCTCTATTGGTCAGTATGTCTTCAGGAACATAACCGTGCACTCCGGTAATGGCTGCTTTAATTCCCATAGGTAAAATTTTAATCGAATTTTAATTTTTGCCGAAGGCGCTCTTCCAATTCGATATGATTAAAAGGCCTGCAAAAGTGATAAATCCATTTAATAAAATGATTAAAAAACCAAACTTAAAACCAAATAAAATCTGCTCGGAAAAGTTGTTAATCCCGTAGGATAAAATTGGAGAAACTAGGCAAATCGGGATTACGTAGGCATCTTTCACCTCTAATTGGGTAAAGATTCCAAATGCAAAAAGGCCCAAAAGGGGTCCGTAGGTATAACCAGCGGCCGTAAATACCTGGCTAATGACCGCATCGTTATTGATGGAATTGAACACCATGATCACGATAAAAAGCAAGGAAGAAAAGCCGAGGTGCACCATAAATCGCTGTTTTTGCTGGTCTTTATTGGTTTTTTCTTTCTTCTCAAAGCCCAGAAAATCTACGCAAAACGAGGTGGTCAGGGCGGTCAATGCAGAATCAGCACTGGAATAGGCTGCTGCGATGAGGCCAATAACAAAGAGGATGCCGATAAATGGAGAGAGGTGCTCCAATGCGATAAGCGGGTAGAGTTGGTCTGTTTTTTCTGGAATAGCAATTCCTTTTTCAGCAGCATATATATATAGGAGTGCACCAAGAGCTAGAAATAAGAATTTAGCGACCAATAGGACACCACTAAAGAGGAACATATTCTTTTGGGCTTCTTTCAAATTGCGGCAGCTGAGGTTTTTTTGCATCATATCTTGGTCCAAACCCGTCATAACGATGGTTATTAATGCGCCACTGATAAATTGTTTGAAGAAGTTATTCGGGTCGCTCCATCCACCTTCGAAAAAGAATACCTGCGAGTAATCGCTGGCTATTATCTTTTGGGCGAGTCCTGAAAGGTCTGTGGAAAGGGCATTGCCGATGGCCCAGATGGTCAGGACAACTGCAGTAAGCATACTCAAGGTCTGCAGCGTATCGGTCCATATAATCGTTTTGATGCCGCCTTTAAAGGTATAGATCCATATTAAAACGATGCTACCTAAAACCGTACCCCAGAAGGGAATACCAAAGGGACCTATGACAAAGGTATCCAAAACCAGCGCAACCAAATATAGTCGGAAAGAGGCGCCAATGGTTCTGGAAAGGAGGAAATATGCCGCTCCGGTATGGTAGGCATTTTTTCCGAAACGCTGTTGGAGATAACCGTAAATAGAGGTGAGTTGCAAGCGATAATAAATAGGCATTAATACGGTTGCGATGACCAAATATCCAAGTAAATATCCAAAGACCAGCTGCATATAGGAGAAAGCTTTATTAAGACCATTTGCTCCTACGACACCTGGAATGGAAATGAAAGTTACTCCAGAGAGGGTGGCTCCAATCATACCGAATGCTACAATAGGCCAGGGGGATTTTCTTCCGCCTACAAAAAAGTTTTCATTAGACGATTCTTTACCGGTAAAAAAAGATATGGTAAAAAGGATGAGGAAGTAAACTGCAATTATTCCTAGAATAATGCCAGGCGTGAGACCCTGAGCCATGATTTGTTTTTTTGATTGGTTAATTGAATGACAATATACCAAGATATTAATAGAGGTGTGGTTTTTCCATATCCCTCCATTCTTCAAAAAGTGCTAGTGCTTGATGATTGTCCACAGGAGTCAAGGGAATAGTCCGTTGTTCTAATGGCAGCAATATTTCTTTGTAGATAAAAGCGTCGTCGAATCCCGCCTCGGCGGCATCATCTCTGGTGCAGGCATAAACGACTCGGTCAGGGCGTGCCCAATAGATGGCCCCCAAACACATAGGGCAAGGTTCGCAAGTGGTGTAGAGGGTAGCTCCTTCTAATTGGTAGTGGTTGATTTTTTGGCAAGCTGCCCTGATGGCTTGAACTTCGGCATGAGCCGTGGGGTCATTGTGGGCAAAAACACCATTATGGGCTTCACTTAAAATTTCGCCATTTCGAACGACAATCGCTCCAAAAGGCCCACCAGCACCTATTCTCATTCCTTTTTGACCTATCTCAATCGCTTTTTGCATATAATCTTGATCAGTCATATTTGCTTTTTTAGTGCCGTAAAAATATTATTTTAATGCAATAAAACGCTTGCTTATGAACCCGTTGTTTACTAATGATGCCATAGTATTGGGATTGCTCATGGCTGTTTTGGCTTTTGTTTTTTACACCTCCGGTAAAAAAACAGGTTTTTGGGCTAAGTTTTACAAAGTAGTTCCAGCTTTATTGATGTGTTATTTTTTACCCGCCTTATTGGCATGGCCTTTGGGCTGGATATCTGGGGATCAATCCAATCTTTACTTTGTTGCCTCTCGTTACTTATTACCTGCTAGTTTGATTCTCCTAACGTTAAGTACAGATTTTAAGGCCATCCTCAAATTAGGTTCTAAAGCCCTAATCATGTTTGCCGCCGCCACCATAGGAATTATCATAGGAGGACCTATTGCCCTATGGTTGGTTTTAAACGTGGCCCCTGAGGGCTTATTTCAAGCGGATGGAGCATCTTTATGGAGGGGATTGACTACGGTGGCTGGAAGTTGGATTGGGGGCGGTGCGAATCAAACGGCTATGAAAGAAATTTTTGAAGTGGAGGATAATTTATTTGCCTCCATGATTGTCGTGGATATTATAGTAGCTAATATATGGTTGGCCTTTTTGTTATATGGTGCCGGACAGGCTAGTCGACTGGATCGTTGGTTGCGAGCAGATACTTCAAGTATTGAAGATTTGAAAAACAAGGTGGAGGCTTTTCAAACTAAAGTCGCCAAGATTCCGACTACGGGGGAAGTGATTATGCTATTGGGTATCACTTTTCTGGGGGTTGGAGTGGCGCATTTAGGGGCAGATAGGATAGTACCTTGGATGAATCAGTACGAGGTAGGGTTGAAGGCCTTTAAACTAGATTCTTTGCTCTCTGGATTTTTCTGGTTGATTGTATTGGCTACCACTTTTGGTTTGGCGCTTTCTTTTACTCGAGCTCGGCAGATGGAGGGAGTGGGAGCTTCTCGATTGGGGAGTATTTTTATTTATATTTTAGTTGCTACGATTGGTATGAAGATGAATCTAGGGGAGGTATTGCAAAACTTGGGAATTTTTGCAATTGGAATCGTATGGATGATGATTCATATCATAGTCTTGATCGTAGTGGCAAAAATCATCAAGGCTCCGTTTTTCTTTGTGGCAGTGGGGAGCCAGGCTAATGTAGGAGGTGCTGCTTCTGCTCCGGTAGTAGCTTCTGTTTTTAGCCCCGCTTTGGCGCCTGTCGGCGTACTTATGGCAGTGTTGGGATATACTCTGGGTACTTATGGTGCCATAATTTGTGCTTTTCTGATGCAATCAGTTGTAGGATAATTTTTTGGTCAGATTTTTTTAAAGAAAAGTTTAGACCACAAAGTGAGATAGAAGTAAGGTAGTATCAGTGAAAAGGTGTTGAATAATTTCAAAAAATGAGTTGAAAAAAGAAGCGAATTTAAATAAATTCAAAATAATTACCTTTTTATTAGAATTTGACTAAAAAATATGATTATTTGTTAAAAAACTTGCACAGAAACGGGATTGCATTTAAATTTGTATCATCAGAGTTGTTAAAGAATAACTCTTCAAATAATGTGAGGTGGTGAAACAGGCAGGCACGCCCTCTCGTCTCGGGGGTGGAGGAAA
>CALAZP010000117.1 GCA_937926355.1 uncultured Saprospirales bacterium | reverse complement strand
GGTCAAACAAACCCGTCCCATCATTGTACTCCGTAGCCTGATCTACCCCATCCCCATCACAATCTGCAAGTGAAGTGACCGCAATTTCAGGTGTTCCCGTAGTTGGTACACACGGATTGGCATTATCCGGATCACTACTATAAAAACCATCTTCATCGTTATCCCCAAGGGTAATACCATTCAGTGAATTGTAAGTAAACACGCCACTAGAAGCCCAAGATTGATTCAAACCCCCATTGACCCCAGCAACATCAATTATTGGACCTAATGTATCTGCAGAGAAAAACACAAATCCTAATCTTCTATTTCCATAAATAGTGTCGTACGGAGCTGAAAAAGCCTCATTTACAAAAGAATCAATAGCTCGCAAAGAAAAACCAAAATCAGCATATACATCGTTACCTGTTCCATCTAAATCTAAATCTAAATCTCCTTCCGTCACATTATTAACATCAAGAAATCCGTGTCTGCCCAGTATGGTATCTGATTTGGCAAATCCACTATAAGACACTCCATTAGGAGTGGCATCCATATTCATTCCAGTAGTATGAAAATATACTGAAGAATCCGTTGAGGTATATCTGGCCTCTAAATAAAAATCTGGAACATCATTGGTATCGATATCAATTCCCATGAAAATGGAAGCACCAACTGAGGCACCCAATCCATTTTGCCCAACCCTTACTCGGAAATAGTAAATGGTATCATTATCGGTCATATAGGTAGCTCCGTCTTGCTGGGTATGCAAAAAAGCTGTGGTTGAATCATTTCCTCCAACCAAATCTGCTTCGTTATTCCCGTCATTGGAAACATCAAAATCCCCATCTACAATTCTTTTATACCAATCTCCTGTAGGAGCTTCAATGCTAGTACTTGTAGTCATAGCTGACGAAAAGGTAAAAATATCATCCACTTTTCGATCAGATACTTGAACCTTTTGCCCATTTGGTAGTCTTTCCTCATCAAAATTATATACGTTGAATGAGGCATTGGCCAACACCGTTAAGCCAGTTATACCCAATAACAGTAAAAAAGGAGAGGATTTGATTAAGGGAATCAAATTCCTGAAGTGGTCGTTTACGGATTTTTTCATAATAAATTTCCAGTTTGCACAAAACAAGGAGGTTACACGTCAGATTTAACCCTCAAAATTCATATTTTAATTCCTGAAATACAATTTTGTGTTCAAAAATCTGATAAAATTAAACAATAAACATTTCAATGACTACAAATATGTTACATATTACAAAAAAAAATTATTACAATATTCACTCTTTGTTGGCTAAAAATTAACAGTATAAGCATTTTTTTTACTCAAAAAACACCTATAAAACATTGTTTATCAGCATTAAATAAATATCATAATTTATAAATTTTGTTGACCAAAACCCTTATCCACCAGATAATGCTTGATATATAAACACCTCATCACCAACCTCTAATACATCTGACAAACCTACTCTATCAATAATCATCTCTTCGCCTATGAAGATATTTACATGCTTTCTGCAGGCCCCATGCTCGTCAATCAGATAATTTCGAATGCCGGGAAAGTCCTCTTCAATAACGTCAATCAACTCCCTAACATTACTAGCTTGAACTTTTAGTGTGCTCAATTCAGGAAAAAATTTTTTTAATGCATTAGTCATTCTAACCGTAACCATACGCTCCAATTACTTTTCAAATCGTATTTTTAATTTAAAATTTTATGCAAGAACTTGCAGAAACCCTCGTCAGTTGGGATAAAAATAATACTAATTATGCAATTGCATTGGTCACCCAAACCTGGCGATCCGCCCCAAGGCCAGTAGGTACCATCATGGCTATGAATGAACACCAACAAATCATTGGTTCTGTTAGTGGAGGCTGCATAGAAGGAGCGGTAGCAGAAGAACTAATAAAAGCCATAAATACAGGCGAAAGTGTCCTACTTCATTACGGAATTCAAAATGAAACAGCCTGGCAGTCTGGACTCTCCTGCGGAGGTCAAATTGAAATTTTAGTGTTCCCTATTAATCGCGATGGACCGCATTCAAAAGTATGGAGCCAAGCCCTTGAATTCTCTATCAACAAGCAACCCTTTGGCTTACTCTTTCAAAGCTCCAATCTTCCCAATCACCCTATGGTAAAAGAGCTTTCTTATGCTACCGACACCTCCCTTTTTTCCGCTAAAAGCGGTTATATATCCCTATCGGGAAAAAATTACTTCGCTTGGATTCATCCCCCTATTGCTAACCTATACATCGTAGGAGGAGCCCACCTCAGTGCAGAATTGGTTTTTCTAGCCAACCATTTTGGATTCCAAACTACCGTTATCGACCCACGTGGTTTTTTTACTGAACATACCCAATATGCTGACGCCCCACATACCCTAATTAATGATTGGCCAGCGCCATTTTTCGAAAACCAAACCCTAACCCCATTTGACTTCGGAGTGGTTCTTTCACATGATCCCAAAATAGATGATCAAGCCTTGTCTATCTTTTTGGCTTCTCCCATAACCTATATCGGCGCGTTAGGAAGTAAAAAAAATCAAGAAAAACGCAAAATCAGATTGTTAGAAAAGGGATTCACCGAGGAGGATATAGCGCGCATAAACGGTCCCATTGGGCTAGATATTAACGCATCCTCTGCTAGAGAAATTGCCCTGAGCATACTTGCACAAATGATCCAAATTAAAAATCAATCCTGAGCAATCAACCACTCCAAATACCCACTCGCAATGAGTAGGGCACATTTCTTTCTGGCAGGAAATTTTTGGACCCCACCAAATGCTTTTATTTCCTCAGCAAGCCCTCTATCTAAATGGGATAAAAAAGCAACCTCGCCTTCCTCAATAAAAGCGATAAACAAGCGCAATAACGCTATTGATTGCTCCTTGAATTGCCCATCCGTAGCTCTTAATAAAACAGATCCAGCCGCTTTGGAAATACTACAACCATATCCAAAAAAACCACCTATCTCTATCTTATCGCGATTTACTTCTACCCATACTTTGTATCGATCCCCACACATGGGATTATTGACTACCAAAGTCGCTTCACTATTTTGTTTTATTTCGCCAAATTTATAAGGACTTTGATCGTGTAGTCTGATGACCTTATGATAAAGTTCTTCCAAATATTCGTCGTCCCAATCCATACTTATTAAAAAAAATTTTTTGCCCTAACCATTTGTTGGATAAATAGCTCCAAATCCTCGCCATCATTGTAATACGACAAACTTACCCTAGAAAGGCTTTCAACTGATAATCGATTCATGAGAGGCTGGGCACAATGATGCCCTGCTCGAATACAAATTCCCTTTTGACCCAAAAATGTAGCCAAATCATGCGAATGCACCCAATCACATGAAAAAGATAAAATCCCTCTGCCATCCTCAAGATTGGTGTAAACTTGCACTCCTCCTAATTCCATGAGAAAGTCGACTACCTCCTTTTGAAGCTTTTGCAGATGGCCAAAATAATCCAAGGATCCAATATGTTCCATCCAATATTCCAAACCCTTAGCCAATCCCAAAGCTCCCGCCGTGTTAGGGGTTCCAGGCTCCATCTTCCTTGGCCACTCCGCCAATGAAGTTTCGCGTATATTGACCTCCTCAACCATTCCTCCTCCTAAGATAACGGGCTCAAATCCTGACTGTCTATGAGGTGATACCCACAGCACTCCAGTACCCGTTGGTCCAAACATTTTATGACCCGAAAATGCAATAAAATCAACCCCCAACTTACCTACCAAATCTACCCCATCACCCAAACTCTGAGCAGCGTCAACTAAAATTGGAATTTCCTTTTCTCTTGCTCTAATAGCAATTTTTTCAATCGGCTGCCGATTGCCGATAACATTGGAAACCAAACCCAATGCTATAAATTGAACCCGATCTCCAAAATATTTATCCTCTTCCCATTCAAGAACCCCAGTCAACGGGTCTATATCCATGACCAATAATTGAGCTCCCTTCTTTGCACACAACCGCTGCCAAGGAATAAAATTTGCATGGTGTTCCATAACGGAAACTACCACTTGATCTCCCTCTTTTAATTTTTGCTCTAAATATCCTAAAGCCACCAAATTAATACTGTGAGTTACACCTGCGGTAAAAAGTAGGTCCTTGGGTTGACTCGCCCCTAAAAACTTTGCTACGGTTGCCCTAGCCTGTTCATAGCGCTGAGTAGCCTCCCAACCCAAAGGGTAAATACCCCTATTGGTACTGGCATTTTCCTCAACAAAATATTGCTGAAGCCGATTGATTACTACCCCTGGCAATTGAGTTGTTGCCGCACTATCTAAGTAAATAAAAGGCAGATTGTGTTTTTTAAAATGCTGAAAAATAGGGAAGTCCGCCTTTAAGTTTAAATCATCCAAATCCATTGTTTAAGGATGTGCTGCTACCCAAACAGCACCATCTTCAAAATATTCCTTTTTCCAAATAGGAACGGTTTCCTTCAAGGTATCAATTGCATAACTACAACCTTCAAATGCCGCTTTGCGATGCGGACATGCCACCCCAATTAAAACAGCTATTTCACCAATCTCTAATCTTCCAATTCGATGGTGAATCGCAACAAAACCTGCATTCATTTGACCAATTACAAATTGGGCGATTTTCTCCATCTCCATAAGAGCCATTTTTTGATAGGTCTCAAATTCTAAATATTTGACCACTCGGCCTTGGGTCTGATTTCTCACCGTTCCAGAAAATATAACCAAACCACCGACACCAGGATCAGCACAAAGTTTTTCAATTTCCTTAATCGACAAAGACTCTTCTTTAATTCTGACGTCTATCATACTCTTGCTGAAAACAATGGTTATCAACAAAAATAACAATTATTCCTTCAGAATCTCCTCCAGTAAAACTTCCTCATCGTTATTAACTCTCCCCTTTTTTTGAATCTCCTATATCCTATTGGACTCAAAACCTCCACCATAAACAACAATCACTCCCTTAAAATCTCCTCCAGTAAAGCATCGTCGTTATTAAAAGCTTTGAAAAGCCGATATTTAAATTTCCCTTGTTTGGAAACCAAATTTATCGCCATTTTATCAATAGCAACCATGGATAAAACAGTCTGAATATAAGCTTCAATCAAGTCATCAAGTCCTAATCCCATTCGATTGAAATCTCTACGATCCATCAAAATCAATCTGCTAGAATCACTTCCCCAACTTCCATCCTCATTTCTAATTGATAAATTAGTACCCAACATGGACCATGAATCCACTCCCTTTTCAATGACATCCTCCAACGGTTTAGAAGCCCTTCTGGCATAAACAGCCAAAGGTTGCATACCATTTTCTGTAGCACTGACCATCATTCTTAAATCAGCTACATAAGTTTTCCCCTTAGAATTAGGGATCGTCCCTACATGATATAGTTTACCCTGCTTACCAGAAGAAGACCATTGGTAATTTCCAATCAAACTCTGAACAATAAACCGATCGTAAGTAAAATCAAGAGCCATAAACTCATTTAACTCCTCTTCGCTAACTATAGTGTAAACCCCTTGACCAGCATTACTGTACGGAACCTTTACAACAGCTTGCCCTCCAAGTTTTTTCACCCAAAATGGAATTTCAGTCTTGCTGACATCCCAAATGGTCTCTGGAGTATTTATATGAAGGCCATTCTCATTCAACTCTCCATTGAAAAGATCGTATGCCTTTGAAGCCACCATTTTATTCCTTCCACCTGCTAAACAAGCTACTACGGGGTTTAATATTTTAGTTTTGCAGTATAATGGTATTCTATTCCATGGCTTTTGAGTCACATACCTAAAAGCCGCCCTAATAGGTTTCCACTCCCCCTCCGATGTTCGGATTTCCATGATTCCCTCGACAAATCTAACCGGAGGATGGATATCGTTTTGAAAAAATGGAACCCACCAAACCGGCTCTTGGAAAACATCAGCAATGACCGCAGCATATCCAGAAGTTTCCATCTCATTCTTATCATAGAGAACTGCCAACCCGCCTTGAATGGTGTTTCGTTTATCCACCAATGGCTTAAAGGTTCGCTCTACCAACTGCCGATATCCCCCCTGTTCCCGAGTGTCATCTAATAACGGCATTGATTTTTGCCCACTCGGACAAGAATTGTTCTCAATGATTACCATTTGACGCTTGGCACCAGCAGAGGTCACATTCAACAAATCAGCCCCTGCCCAAAGAAAATATTTTGGTTTGTACATCAAAATTTCCTCCAAAGCTGCCGAATTAACTTTAGGATGTAAATGACAGTACCTACTGATAATTCTACTTTGCTCTAAATTCATGAAAAAATGAATCATAGGATGAATCGTGGCATTCAAAGCCTTGGGAAACCAGTATTTGTAGCTTTCAAATTCTCCGGGAAGAAAATATTTAGATTCGGGAATATTAGGATTTTTGAAGGGAGCCATTTGAATTATTTTTAAATGCTATCAAGAGGCTATATTGGTCCTATATCGCAGTTTTTGTACTGATTCATAAGGAGCTAATCCGGTTAAATACGCTTCTAAACGGTTTTTGGTAAACTCATCCACTAAAGGGAGAAGAGGCTGTTTATTATCTTGAAAATGTTGTAAAGCATCTACTATTTTTTCATCCCATTCCCGCCAATATAAATCAGCATCCAAAGCGGAAACTCTACCCCTACACCCAGATTCACAACATCCAATGACCATATCTTGACACATGTTAAACAATCCATATTCATCGGTAATTTCCTCTCCTGGAAAAATATCCCTAATAGCAATCTCAAAACCATATCCTGTGCTAATCGTATTACACTGGCAACAGTGGTTGACATATTTTGCCAAATCCCAACTGATGATACGAATACCCCTTTCATCTATATAAGAATACTTTTCAATGTGCTCTTGTAATACCAAAGGGAAGGTATTGAAATCATTGGGCTCAATTTCAATTTCCAAAGGATCCTTTACATATACAATGGTTCCCTTTGGAATAAGATGAGTAGCAAATACACCATATCCCATTTGGTCATTGATGTATTGTAACTTTGTAGAAGGATGGATCATATAAATCAATAATATTTTACCAATAAGAAGGTCCCTTCAACCATCCAGTAATACTCCACCGCTCACGTTGGGAAACTAAAACTTCATGGGGAATTTCTCCAGACAAAAAACAAAGCATTCGCCCCCCAATAGGCTCAATATCCAAATAAATTTCCTCATCTAATGGCTGAGGATAAAGTCTCAACTGACCCCCATCTTCAGGTTTCCAATCCCCATTCAAATAACAAATAAAGGAAAGTCTCCTGGCAGAGGTATGTTGAAAAACATCTAAATGCTTTTTGTAAAAAGTTCCTTTTGGATAAACAGCCAAATGAAGTTCGCTGTCCACTATACCCAAATAACATGCCCGATTGACCTCCGATACAAAAGCGTCAAAACGCTCGTAAAAGAAAAGCAGATCCTGCGGCAAACCACCTTTATCCAACCAATAGATATGATCAGTCCGGATTTCTTTGTGGTGTTGAAAGGAATGATCTTTACCAATACCAGCAGATTTGAATTTACCCGATGCATATAAATCTTGAGCGAAAGTTCTCAATTGATTAATTTCTTCGGTCTTAAAAAAATGGTCAGCACAATAGTACCCTTTATGACCGAGCGCCAAAGCAATCTCATCTCCAAATTGCTTATTTGATTCCAAATCAATTTATTTAGAGTGCGAAATACTATCTCAATTCTGAATTAAATTTGAATGTTATGCGTACTTTTAAAAATGATTTTTAAAGTATGAAACTATTATTTGCAGAGGACTCAGAAATAATTAGAAATCAATGGATTACACCCCTTAAAAAAGAGGGGTTTGTCTGCGAACAATCCGGAGATTTCAAAAATACTTTGCTTAAAATCATCAACTACGAGTACGATTGCGTTATCCTAAATGAAATCATAAAAGGGGGTAATACCTTGGAACTGGTTGAAGTACTTCAAACCAATATGCCCACAACAGGGATTTTATTATACTCCGAATCGAATAATAGCGCTCAAAGAACCATTTATCTGGAAAAAGGAGCAGATGATTTCCTAGTCCTCCCCTTTCAAATCCCAGAATTCGTAGCTAGAATTAAAGCCATCCTTCGAAGAAAAACAGGACAACCGGAAAGAGTCGTAACTATAGGCAATTTAATTATCCTTCTTGACCAAAGACAAGTTAATATCAATGAAACACCAGTTACTTTAACCCGCAAAGAATTTGATATTCTAATTCACTTGATTAGAAATAAAAACAGAGTGGTGACTAAAGATAGCATTGCTGAGCACCTATGGGGAGATTATATGGATGACGTAGATTCCTACGATTTCATATATGCACATGTAAAAAACATTCGAAAAAAACTTACTGCCCACCAATGTGGAAATTATATTAAAACAATTTACGGTATAGGGTATAAATTTTCGCTTAATTAAAAGAAACAATGGTTTTTAAATAAAAAATATTACCTTTGCCCCGCATTATTTTTAACCAAACTTAATATTTATAATCGTATGTTGATTATCGACATCAAAGAAGGAGAAAGCATTGATCGCGCTCTTAAGCGCTATAAGCGAAAATATCAGAACGTTGGTATTATCAAGCAATTGCGTAAACGCAAAGAGTTTGTTAAACCCTCTATTGAAAAGAGAAGCCAAGTTCTTAAAGCTATATACAAAGGGAAGATGACCCAAGGTCAGGATTAATCTCCTGCCTCAAATGTCCAATATTATTCCTTTAAGAGGACATGTTCCTCACCTCGGATCACCCGCTTTTATTGCTGAAAATGCAACAATAGTGGGTGATGTAATTTTAGGCAACCAATGTAGTGTATGGTTTAACGCAGTCCTTAGAGGGGATGTTAATTCTATCAGAATTGGTGATAAAGTAAACATCCAAGATGGGGCAATCATACACGGCACCTACCTAAAAGCAAGCACTCAAATTGGCGATTTTGTGAGCATTGGCCATAGGGCTTTGATTCATGGATGCACGATTCACAGTAATGTTCTAATTGGAATGGGAGCCATTGTAATGGACCATGCGGAAGTTGAAGAAAATGTAATCGTTGGGGCTGGTGCAGTAGTTTTAGAAAACTCCCATTTGGAATCAGGTTTTATTTATGCTGGAGTTCCAGCTAAAAAAATAAAACCATTATCACCCCAAGTTTTCCAAGATACGGTGCAAAGAATAGCACATGCTTATGTAGATTACAGTTCCTGGTATAAGTAATTAATGTAATCTCACCAATTCACTTTATTGAAGCTTAAGAAAACTCCTTTCCCCTTTGCGACTATAAACTGCATAATACCGACTTCTTAAATACCCACCTGCCAATTATCCATTCTTTCTATCCAAGGATTCCCCGATATTTGTCGTCAACCTTTTTTTAAGGAAAGCTTCCTTACTTCTTTTTCTCCTCCTTTACTTAAAAATACTACAATCATCTTGAATAGATGCCCGCCCTAAATAAGTGGAATTTACCCTAATAAGCTCCGCTCATTAACCACTCCTCCTGCTCAAGAAAACCCCAATTAAAATAAGTAGTAGTCCCCCTATATGAAATAGCGTAATAACCTCTCCATCAAATAATCCCCACATCAAAGCAACTACTGGTGCCAAATACGCGACCATGGAGGAAAATAATGGACCTGTCCATTTAACCAGTTGAAAAAATATCATGGTAGCTATAAAAGTACCCCCTAATGATAAAATGGTTAAATATCCAATAGCTTCCAATGCCTTGGGATTTGTTTGTACCACTTCATTAAAATCGGTAAGGGCAATAATCAATAATGCTGGAATTCCATTAAAAGCAAAAGAGGTAGCCGAAATTAATACAGAACTCATATTGTGCAAATACTTCCCTACCAAGTTGACACTTGTAGCGTAACACACCGTACTTAATACAACCAACAATCCATAAAGTGGATCGCTCCCAGAACCTTGAATACCACGATTACCCAATAGGATCAACAATAATGCTCCTCCCAATCCAAAGAATACCCCTAATACTTTCTGCCAGCCAGCCCGCATTCCAAATAGTCCAATTCCCAATAGCAACGTAAATAAAGGAGTAAGAGAGTTTAAAACTCCAGCCATCGAACTATCGATCTTTGTTTGCGCAAAAGCAAATAAAAAAGCAGGCAACCCACTTCCTGTAAGGCCTACCAAGACCAATAATTTCCATCTGCTCCAATCAATTTTTTTGAAATTCCAAGCCAATATTGGAATGAAAGCAGTAGCAGCTATTAGAATCCTCAAACAAGCGACTTGAATAGGTTCGAAAACTTCCAATCCTCGTTTGATTAAAATAAAAGAGGAACCCCACATCAAACTTAAGAAAGCTAAAACCAAAATACTTTTGATCTTAATGGCCCGCTCTTGAGCTACTTCTGCAGATACTTCCATCTTATTTTTATTCAATTCTTTTAAGTATAAAACTATCCGCGAAGCTATTAATTTTTTTCTACTGCAAAGCGAGGATGGAACTGAATACTAGAAGCTTCTTTTATCGATTGATTTTTCTCCTCAACTGGAATAAAGGTAAACATCCATTTCCAACTAGAAAGATCATTGGGTATCTTCAAAAGAATAGAGTTCCATCCTTTTTTCAAAAGTACTTGAGTCGGAACTCTGTAAAAATAATCTTCATCGACAAATGGTATTTCAGAAGTTTCTTCACCCAATTCTGGTTGTTGCCAAATAGGTGGAAGAACTTCTTTTTGATTGACCCAAACTTTAGGTTTTGTCTTATGCCACTCCCCAATTGCCGCAGTAGGACCGCCCCGCCTACCAGATCTAGACCAACCTTGAAAACCAATCCAAAAAGATTGAATCTTAGCTTCTTCTGAATAAATCTGAGTAGCTGCGTAGTAAGTTCCACTTTTAATGTCAGTGACGGAAGGGAATCCGAAAAAATGATTTAAATGAATAGTTCCCCCAACATGCCCATTACTCCATTGAAAAGAAGTATCACCTACCGTATAATGAGGCAGG
Organism: uncultured Saprospirales bacterium; assembly: GCA_937926355.1. Lineage (GTDB taxonomy): Bacteria > Bacteroidota > Bacteroidia > Chitinophagales > Saprospiraceae > CALAZP01. Next base: position 2,405 of record CALAZP010000117.1, on the reverse strand, counting down.
ATTTCTTCTTCTGGCTGGAAACTAGCTGTTAGTATTCCTTGATGATCGAAAGGCCCGATCAGACTCCAAACTAAATTTTGTTGTTTGACGTAAGGAAAAGGTTTCCCGCGAAAGAATAAATCCCTATGGAGAATAACATCGTTTTCAAATTCTGCAAATCGATACCAATCCTTTGTGCCGTAAAGTGGTAATTGTGCCCAATATTCAGGATAATCTTGATCTCTTCCTCCCCAAATCGCATCCGAATAAAAAACCATAGCGGGGTAAATAGGATTCTGCCGAAGAATATCCATCTCATCACCTACTGCATTATCTGGCCAAGCACATAAAATACCCCCTAATGCCAAATGATCCCCTTTCTTTTGCCGACAAGGCTGCTGAAAAAATAACCTCGGAACACCAGCTAAAGGGTCTAAATGGTTAATGTAATTACTCCTGGAATCAATAAATGAATAACCATCCACGGCAGGATAATTGGCCCATAGCTGATGGATTAATCCCTGAGAATCTGAAGAAAATTCCATTCCCTTTCTCCACACTATTGCTTTTCTTCCGCTGTTGTTAATCATCTGAACGACTTCTTCCAAAAAAGAGCTTGGAACCCATTCGCTTTCATTGCGCACTTCATCCGTCCCTATATGAATATAAGGCATATCAGCAGAATCTACTAAGTCCATCAATTCACTAAAAAGATCCTTCAACACTTCTAAAGTTTGAGGCTCTTTCATTTCCTCTATTCCAAACGCCCGTCTGAAAGCTTCCGTATGCCCTGGAATATCAAATTCAGGTATCAGTGTAATAAATCTATCCTTGCAGAATTGAACGATTTCCAAAAATTCTTCCTGGGTATAAAATGCTCCCTTATGGCGGGTAAAATTTTCTTCATCGGTTAAAAATGGATATAATTTACTCGATAACCTCCAGGCTGGATTATCCGTCAAATGCCAGTGAAAAACATTGTATTTATATAACGCCAATACCTCAATCTGCTCCTTCAATTGTTTCAGGGACTGATAATTTCTCCCCGTATCATGCATAAATCCTCTTATTCCAAATGATGGAGCATCATATATATCCACTTTAGGTAATATTCCCGCTCCAGATGTATCCTCTCTAAATAGTTGAAAAAGACTTTGAAGACCATACCAGAAACCATAAGAATGACTAGCCTCAATAATCACACTTTCTTCAATGTTCAAACGATAAGCAGAGGAATCTTTTAAATCTGAATGCACTAAATGAATTTCCAAACCTGCTGAATCCATTAGAATCCCTCTGCTTTCAAAAAATCTATTCAAGCCTTCTGAAAGCCGACTATCTGGAATATTTTCCCAAAAAATAGACTCAAAAGAAACGGTCCCCCCCTGATACATCATCTGTTTGGGACTTGGAATAATAGGAAAGGATTTTTTTATATCATCTGCGGTTTGAGCCTCAGCTAAAAAAAAAACGAGCAATAAGGAGGCAAAAACTCCTGATTTAATTTGAATCCATCCCATCGGTCAACCAACTTAAAGAGAATTTAACAAAGACATTTTTAGTATAATCATCCTTTTCAAAGAATAAACCAATGTCTCCATCAGCCAGTACCGTAAGGGAAGAATAAGCAGATAATCCACTGTAGATGGTTTTTCCCGCAGACCAGGTTTGCCCCTCATCATAGCTAATTCTGACTGTCATATTTTGCCTTCCCGATGTGCTATTGGCATTCGCGAATAATAATCTATCCTTCTCCCCACCTGATGCAACAGATGAATATCTAATAATACTAGCATTACAGCCTGGATCAGTTAATTCTGGAGATCGAAACGATTCCCAGCTCTGCCCCTCATCTCGGGAGAGATGAATATACCTGCTACCCTTTTTGTCATTAACCCTGGCATTCACCATCCACGATCCATCCGTCAACTCAATGACTTTAGATTCATCTGCAGGTCGAATGGGAGTTTCTATCAAATACCAACTCTCCCCGTGATCATCACTGGCAAACAAATGCATGCCATTATTGAGATTTACCAAACAATGAACCAACTTTCCACCAGCCGTTTGCATCCCTCGACCTGAAGTAATAAACTTAAAATCATCTTTCCATTCTGGCAGCGTTATTTGCTCGGTCAAATCAATAGGTTCACTCCAAGTCGCACCGTTATCCTCACTTTTAATCATGTGTAAATAGTAAATGTCTCGCTCCCGTTCCAAGTCCATATAATTGTAAAATAAAAATATAGCACCAGTCATTTGATCCACAATCATAGAAGGGTCTGAAGCAGATTGCCCTTCGGGAAAATCTACCAGCGTTTCAATAGGCAACCAAGTTTCCCCATGATCTGTACTCCTTCGAAGCACTATATTGATATTTCCACTCCACTTCAAATCCCCACATGAAGGAATCCTCTCATCAATCG
>CALAZP010000116.1 GCA_937926355.1 uncultured Saprospirales bacterium | reverse complement strand
TTTTCCTACAATGGCCTCATTCCGCCTGAACCCTCGGCTTGGGAGAAGGTTGCTTTAGGCTGGATTAACCCGGTAAACATTACGGAGTCTTCAGGGGCGTTGGAAAACCAAGGGAGTATCGGCCCTTTCACTTTGGCCCCTGCTTCTATGGATAGGAATGCAGATGACCCGCAACTTTACCGCTGGGATATATCGAGCAACGAATATTTTTTAATCGAATACCGAAACCGTGATTTGAACGCTAGCGGAGTTGAGCTAACCATACGTGAACCAGACGGGGCTAGAGTGCGCCAACAATTCACCAACAGTGATACTGATTTTATCTATCAATATGCCGGATTTGATACCTTGTTAGCTGCTGGAACCCTATTGAATGTGAGTAATTTTGACTGGAGCTTACCCGGTGGATTGGACCTTGGTCCGGATGAAAAAGAAGGCACCGAAGACGATCGAGAGCTTAATGGAGGCCTACTCATTTGGCACATTGACGAAGGGGTAATCCAACGTGCTTTTGATGCCCAAGCTCAAGGGGGTGATCGTGGGGTCAACGAAGACCCGTACTATCGCGGGGTAGATTTGGAGGAGGCTGATGGAGCCCAAGATATTGGTTTAGATGCTGGGCTGTTGGATAATTCTCCTAGTTTTGGATACGCATATGACTTTTGGTGGGAAAACAACAACTACCGGGTAATCACCGAAAATGGGAGTATTGACTTGAATCCCGACAATGTATTTGGTCCCCAGTCCTATCCAAACAACGCCAGTAACGCAGGTGCACGTCAATATTTTGAACTATTTGATATTCAAGCCACCGGATCGACTGCTCAGTTTTCTATTCGCTATGCCGCCCCGGATGCTAGCGCACCAGCCTTAGCGGCGAACATTCAAGATTTCCTACCCAATGGGTTGCTTCCGGTACATTCGTACTACCAATCATATCCCTTATCGGTTGGACGAGTCATTGTTGGCCCACAAGGTGTGACTGCGTTAGGCGGTCAGTCAGGGGCTCCTTCTGACACCCTAATTGTGGTGCAAGCAGAGCAGTCAATGCATCTATTATCACTGAATCAACTTACATCCAAGAAGACTCTTACCGCGGAGGATTGGATCCGGCTTCCAGAAATGGTGGGACCCTTGCAGCCCGTCTTAGAGGATCGGATAATTACCGCCGAACGCCAGGCGAATGATTCGCAATTACGAATTCGATCTTGGAATTATATCCCGGGCGATGACAGCTTAGTGCAACGCTGGGAACAAATCATAGCCTCTGAATTAGGAAGCATCGGTTTAGGGGAGCAGTTGGGGTATCTGAGCAGTGCGGGGAATATTACTGGTGTTGGTGATGCGGAAAGCTCTATTTTGGTAGAATACCTGGGTCTGCAGCTGGATAAAACAGGGCAGATTTCGGCCAGTGATTGGCAGCTCGAGACGGCTTTGATTGAGTTTCAGGAGAATGGAGACCAATTGACGGGCTCGTTTCAGGCGCGGTGGAACCAGGAACAGATTCAAGTGGATGGATGGAGCGCCAATGAAATTTCTGCCTTGGAACAAAGTGGTTTACTAGGCAGCGCAGAACGGACGCAATGGATCCCTATAGCTCAAGGAAGCACGGTGCGACTTGTCCAGGTTAGTGAAACAGAAGTAGGGGTATTTGACCCTAACGCTGCCGATGTCTATACCTTAATATATAGTACTCAGCCCAGCGAAATGGGTGCTCAATGGCCGGCTATTTCGAAAAAAGGGCAACTTTTTCGTGTCAATAGCCGTGAAAACACCATTGAAGGATACTATTTAAGCGGAGCTATGTTGGATTATTTCCCCCTCCCAGCACCTGATTCGGTGCGATGGACGGGTAGTCCCCTGCTCGCCGATTTGAATGGGGATGAGGAACAAGAGCTGCTTTTGGTTGGACAAAATCCATACGCCACCTTACTCTACGCATACACCCTCCAAGGGGAGCCTCTATTGGGTTTTCCGCTGTCAGTCGGAGCCGGCGGATTTAATCCCGTTGATTCGGGTGTGGGTCAAGGGTCGGGTTTGAATGAAGCTTCGCGGATACTGATTCCTGGGATTGTCGGATCTTTTGTTACGGCCATAGCGCCTTCCGGAGAATTATCGATTTGGGAATTCCCTAATATGGGGAATGCGGACTGGCCTTCGCGCATGGGGCCTTGGGGTTGGAATCGGGCGGTTCAGGCTGGGGAAGATTCGGGCTTGACTGAAGGTGGGGATAATGAAGCAGTGTTGGTTACCACGGAAACCTATAACTGGCCTAATCCAGCTAAAGACCATACTAATGTGCGCTTTCAGACCTCGGGTGCTGGGCAGGTACAGATTCACATCATTGACCTTAGCGGTCAGTTGATTTATGAGCGGCAGATTCAGAGTCGAGGTGGTAGCCCAGAAGAAATTACAATTGATACCTCACAATGGCCCTCGGGTGCGTATATTGCACTAGTCAAGGCAACCGTTGCAGGTAAAACAGGCAGTAAACTGGTCAAGATGGCCATTGCCAAATAAGGAGTTTAATCTATTCGTGAAGACTTTATCCTCTCATATCGCCAGCCTTTTTGTACTCTTGTTGAGTAGCTTATTTTTGGGTAGTTCGAACGGGGATAATGCGCTCTTATTCGCTCAAACTAACCCTATGTACTACGATTATTCCTACAATCATCTGGATTGGTACACTATGGAAAGCGAGCATTTCTTGGTGCATTTTCAGGAGGGTAATGATCGCAGTGCGCAAGTGGTTTCCCGAATAGCCGAAGAGATTTATGGGCCGATCACTGAGTTGTACGAGCACGAGCCCGATGAAAAAGTGAGTATTGTGCTGAAGGATCGAGAAGATTATTCCAACGGAGCCGCTTATTTTTTTGATAACAAAATCGACATTTGGGTACCGGCCTTGGACGCTCCCCTGCGAGGCACACACAGTTGGATGCGCAATGTGATCACCCACGAATTTACCCACATTATTCAGATCCAAGTTGGTCTTAAGCGTGAGCGACGTACTCCAGCTACCTATCTGCAGTGGTTATCCTATGAAAAAGTGCGCCGCCCCGATGTATTGTATGGGTTTCCCAATGGCATCGCCTCTTTGCCTTTCGCCTCTCTTAACACTCCAGCTTGGTTGGCGGAAGGAACTGCCCAGTTTCAGCGCAAGGAATTAAGCTACGATAAATGGGATGCTCCCCGAGATATGATTTTGCGTAATCG
>CALAZP010000115.1 GCA_937926355.1 uncultured Saprospirales bacterium | reverse complement strand
CTAGATGTTTTTTTGGCATTGCAAACTGGGAATCCAATTCCCAATCAATCTGTTTGTTTAGTCGGTGGTTTTTCTGATTGGTTGTGTTACGAGGAAAATCTAATGGAGTATAACGACAATTTTAGAGGCTATGTAGGTCGGATGTATCTCAAACAAGGATATTACGATTATGCTTTTGGGGTGATTGAAAACCCCAATAAAATAGATGTTTATCCCGACCTCTCCACCATAGAAGGAGATTGGTATGAAACCAATAATGAGTACACCATATTTATCTATTACCGTCCCTTTGGGGCTAGATACGATCGATTGATAGGAGCAGTCACCTTTAGTTCCAGTTTCCCGTAAAAACTATTCATTAATCTGAAAGATAAGGTCATTTATATAAATAATTGATCTTTTAAAGTCCATTACCTTAGTATTGTAAAAAAATAAATTTAAGATGTCTAGAATATTAGTGTTGTGTCTCCTCCTCTTGGGTCCATATTTTTTGGTCGCTCAAGCTCCAGATAATAAATGGAGTCTAGAGGAATGCATTACCTATGCACAGGATAACAACCTGACTATCAAACAAGCGCAATATAATATTGCCAATGCACAACTCAATGTCCAACAAAGTAAGCTCAATAGATTTCCATCCGTATCTGGATCGGTTAGTGCAGGTAACCAGTACGGTAGAACCATTGACCCAGTAACGAATTCATTTGAGACTCAAACTATTGGATTTAACAGCTATACCCTATCAGGTGGGATTACCCTTTTTAATGGTAATGTGATTAACAATACTGTAAAGCAAAATAAATTAAATCTGGAAGCGGCAAAACTAGATGCATCTGCTGCGGCTAATGATATAGGATTAAGTATTGCTGTTGCCTATTTGAATATTCTTCTATCGGAAGAGTTATTAACCAATGCGGAGCGCAGATTAGAGCTCTCCCAAGAGCAATTGAACCAAATCAATAAACAAATCGAGGCGGGTGTTTTGCCGGAGGCGGCCAAATACGATGTTTTAGCCCAAGTGGCTCTAGACCAACAATCAGTAGTGGATGCTAGGAATGCTGTCGCTATTAATTTGCTGACGCTGCAGCAGTTTATGTTGTTAGAACCTAATGCAGAATTTGATATCGTTAGACCTGATTTAAATATTGATTTGAATAACCTGAATACTGATTTTCAGGTGAATGAAGTGTATACTCAAGCGCTATCTAATCAACCTCAAGTTTTAGCAGCTGATAGAAGGGCTGAAAGTGCAGAATTGGGTATTGCGGTTGCCAAGGGTGCCCTATACCCTTCATTGAATTTATTTGGGAGTTTGTCGACCAACTATTCTAGTTTAGGAAGAACCATTTTAGGCTCTGAAACGGTAACCAGTTCGCAGACATTCAGGATTGGGGGAGCACCAGTTGAAGTGGAATTTGATAATGTAGTTCCCATAGTTGGCAAAAATCCTTATTTCGATCAAATTGAGGAAAACTTTGGACAGAGCGTAGGAATGAGCCTTCAGATTCCAATTTTCAGCAATGGAAGAAATAGAATTAATGTGGAGCGGGCTCAAATAGGATTGTTGAATTCACAGGCGGGAAATCTACAAGTGAGGCAACAATTAAAAGCCAATATTCAAAGGGCCATTACGGATACACAATCTTCTGCAAAATCATTAGAAGCTGCTCAGCAAGCTTTGGAAGCAGCGGAAATTGCGCTCAATAACGCACAAAAAAGATTTGAAATAGGCAGTATTAATAATTTTGAATTTACTACAGCCAGGAATAATTTCGATCGTGCAACAGCAGATTTTACCAGGGCCAGGTATCAATATTTATTTAATCTGAAGACCGTAGAGTTTTATCAGGGAAAAGGATTATCACTTTAATCATAAAAAGCATTTCAAAACTTCATGACGATGACCAAGAAAAAAAATAACAAAACACTTATAATCGTATTGGTGGCAGTGGTTGTGGTACTAGTAGTAGCAGTAACCATTAAGAATAAAAACAAACCCAGTGGAGAGAAAGTGTCTGCTGAAGAGGTAACTGAAAGGACCATAATAGAAAAAGTAGCCGCAAGTGGAAGGGTATTTCCGCAAACAGAGGTTAAAATAAGTTCAGATGTATCTGGAGAAATTGTTGAACTATATGTGCAAGAAGGAGATTCTGTAGTTACCGGACAAATCTTAGCAAGAATTGACCCTGATGCTTATCAATCTCAAGTGGAAAGGGGAGTAGCAAGTGTAAACAGTGCAAAAGCTCAATTGGCTAATTCCAGATCACAAGTAGAAAATGCTAAAGCTCAGAAAGAACAAATCTTAGCGCAATTAGAAAATGCCAAAGCAGCTCATGCGAGAAATGAAGCATTAAAAGCCGATAAAGTGATTTCAGATGCAGATTTCGATCAATCATTATCAACTTTGAGAGCCTTAGAAGCCAATCTAAGATCTTCGGAAGCATCTATTAGGTCTGCTGAAGAAAATGTAAGAGCTTCAGAATTTTCTATTAAAAGTGCTGAGGCTAGTTTGAAGGAACTCCAGACCAGCCTAAGGAGAACGACCATATACGCCCCCATGGATGGAAATATATCCAGTTTGAGTGTAGAAAGAGGAGAACGCGTGGTGGGTACCATACAGATGACAGGTACTGAGATGATGCGAATAGCCAATCTAAATGCTATGGAGGTTCGCGTAGATGTAAGTGAAAACGATATCCCTAGAGTTAAATACGGAGATGAGGTAGAAATTGAAGTAGATGCCTATATCGATAGGAAGTTTAAAGGGACAGTAACTCAAATTGCCAATTCTTCCTCCAATGCGGCTACTGTCGCTTCTTTGACCAGTGACCAGGTTTCCAATTTTGAAGTGAGAATCAATATCGATCCATCGTCTTATGAGGACCTCATTCAGCCCAACAACCCTTTCCCCTTTAGACCTGGAATGTCGGCATCTGTTGAAATCAATACTGAAAAGAGAGCAAATGTTTTATCCGTTCCCATTCTAGCAGTAACTACGAGAGAAAAAGAAGGTGAGGATAAAAAATTAGGCGAATCTAATTTAGAAGAAGTCGTATTTCTAGTAATGGGAGATACTGTTGCCATGAAAAGTGTTGAAACAGGCATCCAAGATGATAAGTATATTGAAATTATAGGAGGACTTCAGTCTAAAGAAAAGGTAGTTTCTGCTCCCTATAATGCCATTTCAAGAAAATTGAAATCTGGAAGTAAAATTCAAGTCGTAGAGGAAAACGAACTTTACAATATTGAAGGAAGTAAAGAATAATGGTTTAATCGTTTTTGTTAAAAATGCCATTGAAGGTCAGGTCAAGACCAGACTGGCTAAGACAATCGGACAGGGCAAAGCCTTGTCCGTTTATCTTTATATGCAAAAATATTTAGCTCAACTCCTCCGAGAGGTTAAGTCATTTGAGATTTATTTATTCTACAGCGATTTTCTGCCCGACCAACCTGATATATGGTCAACTCCTCCTTTTGAGAAAAGGATACAACATGGAAAAGATTTAGGAGAAAGAATGAACAAAGCCTTAAATCAAATTCTTTCCCTTCATCAAAATGTACTTTTGGTAGGCAGTGATATTGCTGGTTTGAATCTAACTATTCTCGAGGAAGGCTTTCAACGGCTGGATCAATTTGATATAGTCCTCGGACCTGCTCAAGATGGTGGTTATTATCTAATAGGAATGAAACAACCCCACTCCCACCTTTTTCAAAAAATGACCTGGAGTCACGAGCAGGTAATGACTCAAACCATAGAAAAAATAAAAGAACTGGGGTTAAATTACAGTTTGCTACCTGTACTAAACGATGTGGATACTTATGAAGATTGGGTGAAAGATGGACATTTATTTGACTCTTAGGCCTTATTTCTCGGCTCTTTTGTACGGTTTAAAATCAATCTTCCTCTTTCTCGTTTTTCATCTAGGGGCGTATCGCTTTTGATTTCCTGCCAAAAACCTTCTAACCTAGAGTCCCAAATACTTCGGTAATAGATAAATTGGTATTTGCGGAAAAATGGTGGGCTCAATTCTGGGTTATCTGTCGGAAAAAATTCAAACTCTTCTATATGGGCAGATCGATCTCCATACATCCGACCTTTAATGGACATTACTATGGTATTAAAGTCGTCCACGTATAAATAACTTCTACCAGTTATCATAGACCCATTCATTACTATGAATAATTCCAAAGGAATGGCTTTTTGACCATTCAATCCCCCAAGTGTTATTTGCCCTTCCCAATGTCCTTCGATACTTTTTTGAGCTGGAGCCTGGGCGATAAACAAGCCGAAAATGATAAAAAGCCAACTGCACTTCAACTTATTTTTACTTTTCGGGGTTAATATATTCATACTATCAAATTTACTAATAAATACTAAAAACGTTCGATATGTATCCAGCAGATTTGACCAAACCCATGGCACAGGAATTGGAAAATTATGGTTTTGAAAGTTTAACTACCTCTGAATCCGTTGATCAAGTATTAGGAAATCCATCGGGCACCGTTTTGGTGGTTGTAAATTCCGTTTGTGGTTGTGCCGCAGCTAACGCGAGACCCGGGGCTCTTCAAGCGATTAAAAATGAAAAAAAGCCAGAAAAATTGGTAACTGTTTTTGCCGGTGTAGACAGAGAAGCTACGGAAAAAGCACGTCAATATATGCTTCCTTATCCTCCCTCTTCTCCAGCTATCGCGCTTTTTAAAGATGGACAATTGGTACACTTTTTAGAAAGACACCATATTGAAGGCCGGTCTTCAGAAATCATAGCTACCAACTTACAATTGGCTTTCGACCGCTTCTGTTAAAAATCAATTCTCAATCCAATGCTTGGCACCAGGGTTCCCTGGCTGTCGGCAATGGATTTGACTTTATACCGCTGTAATTCAATAGGATCATTCGGATTTAAAATCTCTCCTAAACCAATTGGTGTATTATTTTCGTCTAATGGTCTGTCCAAAATCAAAGTCTGCGTATTTACACTAGCTGCTGTTGCGTTTTCTACATCGAAGTAAAGATTCAGACTCCATTTAGAGAAGTACCATATTTTATCAATTCTAAAATCTAAGGTACTTACCCCATCTAACCGGTCAGAGTTCAACTGTTGGAAATCACGTCGCCCTCCTCCGTTGGCGATCCAATTAAGCACCAAATTAGAATCATCAGCAAATGGGGTGAATGGCAGTCCCGTTTGAAACCTCCAATTCAGTCCTACCTCCCAGTTTCTTTTTAACTTTTTACCGAAGGTCAAATTAACTATATGCCTGGCATCCCAACTCGATGGGATGAGCTGATCGTTTTGATCGCTAAACTTGCTCCAACCTAAGGTGTATGCCATGATTCCATAAAAACCTTTGTACAGTCTTTGCTGGAATAACAATTCCAACCCATAGGTGGAACCTGTCCCAATAGAAACAGCAGGTTCATTTCCGAGTACCCCAAAATCACCACCTAAATTAGCCAAGGATACTTGATCCCTGAGTAAAAATGGATATTGATTGTACCTTTTGTAATACCCTTCCAAGGTGATTCTAGAACTGGTCAGGGTATTCCACTCCAATCCGGCAACCACTTGAGTGTTTCTTATATACTTTAATTGATTGTCTTTATTGACTAAGCGTCCTTCTTCTCGATAACCCATTAATGTGTAAGCGGGAAGCTGATAGAATAGGCCCGTATTGAAATTTAAAGACCACTGTTCTGTTAAGGCATAGGAAAGAGAAAACCTAGGAGAAAATTGATCGAATAAATTGGACATGTCTTTGGAATAACTATTGGCATCCATTCGCACTCCAAGAGATAGCGCCAATCGATCTTGAAAATAGTTTTTACTGATCTGACCGAAGGCTCCGTATTTGTGAAAATCTATCGCTGAATAAAAATTGATAGTTTGCGGACCAGCATTGGTAAAAATTTGATTGAAGGTTTCATTGGTATATCGTATGTACTCATACAGTACCCCAAAATTAGTTTTATACCCATTTTTACGGAAGGTTCGCTCTGCTCTGAATTTATTTTCCATCTCTTGTGAGCGATACCTTAAAGTCAGGTTTTCTTCACTACTTTCGTCATTATTACGATATTTTTCCGCCTCATTATTGAGCATATTTCTACTGGCAACAAAGGTCCAATAGCCCTCTTCATCATAGTGTTTATACACGATTCCATTCGTATAATTCCATTGGGGAGAAACGGGCAGCTGCTCCAAAAGATACCGCTGCGACTCTGTTTCGTTGGCTTCAAGGTTGAGAGTAAACTGGTCAATGGCACCTAAGCCAACAAAGGTAATTTCGCTTTTTTCACTTGGCTTAAATTTAATTTTTGCCTGAAAATCATTGTAAGTCGGAAGGAAAGGAAGGCCGATAACCTCAAACAAAAATTGGAGGTAGGAGCGACGAGCGGAAAATAAAAAAGTAGTTTTATCTCCTATTGGGCCTTCGAGCGTCAAACCAAAATCTGTAGCGCCTACATTAAAGGTACCCCCTATCCTATCATCTCTTCCATCTCGTTGATAAAAATTAAAAACCGAACTCAATGCATTGCCCCGATTGGCAGGAAAAGCCCCACTAAAGAAATCTACTTCCCGAATAAAGTTCACGTTCAATAGTCCCACCGGGCCCCCACTTGCTCCCTGTGTCACGAAATGGTTGATATTGGGCACCTCTATATCGTCCAAAAAAAAGCGATTTTCATTGGGTGCTCCTCCTCTGATAATCAAATCATTTCGAAAGGAAGAAACCGAAGTTACGCCCGGTAAAGACTGGACTACCTTGGAAATATCCCGATTACTGCCCGGGTTCCTGGTTATTTCAGCCACCCCAATTGTTCTCAAAGACAAGGGACTCTCCGGAGGCCTTTTAAATGGTGCCGCCTTAACAACAACTTCCTCCAAATCAGAAGCTGTTTCTGTTAATTCAAAATTGACCTCCCCCGGTCTAGCTGTTAGGATTTGGATTTCATACTGGGTCACGGAATTGAAACCAATGAAAGAGGCCGTAATATCATAAGTTCCCGGCGGAACATTTTCAATCTCATAATTTCCATCAAAATCAGAAGTGGTTCCTAAATTGGTTCCTTCGATTAATACATTCGCAAAACCAATAGGCTCATTAGTGAATTGGTTGGTAATCTTACCTTTTAACACACCAGTTTGAGCACTCACTATTCCTACAAGGCCTACCATCCAAACAAGCGTGGAAAATATTTTTTTCCGACAGGACAACATCATTTTTTGGTTTATTTGATTAGAGTTATCTGCCATAAACATTCGGAAAACTAAAATGTTGGAAAAAACTTACCTTCAACTTATGTTTAGAGTCGCCATCAAAAAATCCCCTCCCTTTAACCTTCACGATTTGCACGATGAAAAAGGGCAATCCTCCGTGGAAATTATTCCAGAAAGAGGTGGGGCCATAAATCGAATCAAATTAGGCGGAATAGAAGTGTTGGACGGGTATAAGGATGGAGCAGAAATACTCACCAACGCGTGGATGAAAGGGATGTGGTTGGCTCCCTATCCCAATAGAATCAAAGGGGGAACTTATGAATGGAATCAGCAGATTTACCAATTTCCAATCAATGATACCATCAATCATCACAGTATTCATGGATTTCTGATGGATGAAAAATTTCCCTCTCTGCAGTTTAGGAAATCCGACCAACAAGGCCTTCTGTCTATTCAGTACCAGCACTCAGGGGCTCACCCTGCCTACCCTTTCCAGTTTGACTTAACCCTTCAAATCGCCTTAAGTTTTAAAAGCGTGGCAATGACCTTTGCTTTTACCAATATGGAATCCTTCGATATTCCTTTTGGTTTGGGATGGCACCCTTATTTTACCTTGGGACAACCCATTGATGAGCTCAGCCTCACCCTTCCTACATGTTCTTTGATAGGAACTGATAAGGAAATGATGCCCTTCGGGAAAAAATATCCTTATTCAAGCTTTGAAAATGGTCGTCTCATTGGTTCTGAGGTGCTCGACAATTGTTTCGTGCTCTCCAACCCCTCCAAAATCGCCTCATTCTACCTATCCAATCAAGAACACCGCTTACATTTTTGGCAGGAAACACGCCATGCAGGTTTTAATTATTTTCAAATTTTCACTCCCTCGCATAGAAACAGTATTGCTATTGAACCCATGAGTTGCAATATTGATGCTTTCAATAATGGAGAAGGTCTTCTAAGGGCTACCCCTCGGCAAACCTACCAATATAAATGTGGGGTGGAATTACTTGATTAGATGCACACTTCCAGAAACCTCTTGACGATCTCCATTCACCAATTCTAAAGTAGCTGTGTAGAGGTACAATCCAGGTAATTGGACCCCTCCGTCCCAAATAGCTGCTTCGGGTTCTACAGTTTTTTGCCCCACATAATAAACACGATTGCCCCAGCGATCAAAAATAGCTATGTCCAATAGCTTTTGTACCTGCCTCGTATCCACAAAAAATACCCAATTATCATTAATGGCGTCTCCATTAGGAGAAAATGCATTTGGAATAAAAAAGGTGGGGTTGGGCACTACCCTGATATTCCCATTTTGAGTTTGCTGACATCCAAAAATATCAGTTATTGTTAATTGATAATCGGTGGTTTGGACTCCGATAAAATGGGGCGCTGGACAATTGAAACAAGAAAATTGTTCCGGGGGGCTCCAGTAAAGCGTGTCTAATAAGTTATCAGGAATAAAATATTTCGGGGATAAATTCAAAGCTTTTCCAATGTCAATAGAAAAATCACCTATAGAATCTACATAAGCCTGGTTTTGAAAAGGCATGATAAACTCAAAAGCAGCTCTGCAATTGTTCTGATCGGCTATGGTCACCCATACACTATCACCTGGATTCAGCCGAGAAAAGAAAATTTCATCCTCAAAATTTTGCTCATCTGAACTATACTGATAAGGTGGAAAACCTCCAGAAATATTGAGTGGAAGGTCTTGAGGCAAACAAGGTTCGAAGGTGACCTGAATGGCAGAATAATTATACAAACCTATGTTTTCTTCCTTTACACATCCATTAAAATCTGTTACCGTTACCTGATATTGACCTGCTGTAAGCGCTGGCCTTTGAGCTGACTGATTACCATCATTCCATTGATACATATAAGGAGGCGTTCCTCCTGCTGGCTGAAGGGTAATCGCTCCATCACTGCCTGCACTGCATGCTGGTTCTACAATAGAGGGCCCTAAATCTATTTGAGAAACCTGATGGTCCACGGATCCCATAACTACTCCGGGACATATTCGGTCTCCAAATTCCTCTATGGTATATATCCCTTCGTCCTTGGAATAGAAAGAAAAAATTTGATTGTTGACATTAAAAAAAGAGTCCCCTGGAATCCCGTTGACATATTGACGGAAATAAAAAGGCGGATTACCTTGTATTTGTAATTCGAAAGGTAAGGAATCCCCTTCGCAGGTGGTGCCTCCTCCTACTAATTGGGCCGAAGGGGGATCGATGGTAGAAAGTTGGACTTCCACAGAATCCCATTGGCCGCAATTATCATCTATACGAACTTGAAATGAAGAATCTTGGTTTAGGAAAATCCCCAATTGAAGAGCGTTGGTCTGCCCGGGATAACTAAAAGTAAAGGGCGGACTGCCTCCCTTCAACCCTACATCTATTTCGGTGAAAACATTTCGACAAACTACCGTATCTACTGGAATTGCTTCAAATGGTTGTAATTCTGTAATGACCAACTCTGCGCCAGACTTCAAACAATTACAACCATAATTCAATTCTAAAATTAACTTCCTATCTGCATTTTGGTTTGGGTTATCATAAGTAATGACCGGTAATCTATAGCTGCTTACCCCTGCAGGAATAATAAGGGTGTCTGGTAACGCTTCATAATCTATTCCCTCAATAGCGGTAGAACTCTGAGATATTTTTAGTGTAAGTACCATTTCATTTATCAATCGATCCCGACTGGTCCTTTCGAAAATAAAAAAAGATTCTCCACATCCCTCTTGTACCGCAGTATTCCTTATCGGAGCTTCAACTTTAATATCAACTTCCCCTCCCAAACTAAAACTTTTGGCTTCCAAAAAGACTGCTGAATCGAATAAATGATCCCCAACATCTGCTACGACTAGTTTGATTTTATACCGCTCACATGGTACCACCCGAATGACGGTGCTTAAAACGGTAGTAAACCCATCGTATTCAATATATCCCCAAAGAGGTTTTGGGGTGAAAAGAATTCCGCATCTGGAATCATCCCCAGCCAA
>CALAZP010000114.1 GCA_937926355.1 uncultured Saprospirales bacterium | reverse complement strand
GATGGATCGGATAACTATTCACAGAATAAATGTGATTTCTAGATATCTTTTTACTTGGAAAGCATTTTTTCCTGCTTATCGGCTTTCTAAAGAGGTGGATATCGTACATACTACTTCGTATAATGCTGGACTTCCCGCATTATTGGCAGCGTTAATCAATAGAAAAAAAAGTATTATCACTTTTCATGAAGTTTGGGGCAAACTTTGGTTTAGACTTCCTTTCTCGAATAAAATATCAGCTCTTTTTCATTCATTATTCGAAAAGATATTATTGATACTTCCCTTTAATTTGTTTGTCGCAGTTTCCAACGCTACAAAAAAAAGGATTTTGGAAAACGGTGTGTCTGAAAATAGAATCAAAGTAATTTATAATGGTTTGACCTATAAAAATACAAAGGTCCCTGAA
Organism: uncultured Saprospirales bacterium; assembly: GCA_937926355.1. GTDB lineage: Bacteria > Bacteroidota > Bacteroidia > Chitinophagales > Saprospiraceae > CALAZP01. The sequence goes on along the minus strand of CALAZP010000114.1, from coordinate 2,684 downwards.
TCCAAAAATAAGGTATATACCTATTTCGGGAGATTAGGAATGTCCAAAGGATTGGATTTACTTCTACCGGCGAGTATTCCTTTCTTAAAAGAAAATCCAGATTATAAATTGCGATTAATAACGCCACAAAAGCCTGCCCATATTTATCAATACCTTCAGAAAATCATTCAAAAAAACCAATTAGAAAAGCAAATTGAATGGAAGCACGAAGTACCCCAGCAAGAATTAGAAAACTTGTTGTTGTCTTCCAAATGGGTGGTCATTCCATCCTATAGTGAAGGATTTTGTTTTGCCGCAGCTGAATCTGCAGCTCTCGGAATCCCTATTTTGGCCTCTGATAAAGGGTCCTTGCCGGAAGTGGTCAGTGGATTACATTTATTTTTTAAACCCCATAGCATTGACGCATTGACTCAAACTCTAAAAAAAGCAAGCGATCAAAAATGGGAATCTAAACCATTAATCAAATTTGAATTAACCCAAACAGTACAATCATACTTAGAAGTTTATCAGCAAATGTTGCAGGATTAAAGCCTAGAAAGTACTTCTAACAAATTTCTGTAAATCAAATTTTCACGCTGCAGATCTTCGAGAGGGCGCCACATGACCCTTTCTATATCCTCTTCAATTTGAGGCGTCAATTTACCTTGGTATAAGGATTTCATTGCAAACCAATACGTTGGTTTGAGGACGCGCTTTTTATCTAGTCTATAAGTGTGGTAACCTTTTATTGGGTTGCCAACAATTTCTAACTGGTCTATTCCCGTTTCTTCCCTTACCTCTCTGATTGCAGCATCAGTAGGATTTTCTCCTTTCTCGATTTTACCTTTTGGCAAATCCCAAACACCTCTTCTAAAAATACTTAAAATTTCATTTTTCGTATTAAAAACGATACCCCCAGCAGCTTCAATGATTTTAAAGTTTCTTTGGAAATCAGCCATGAGATCTTCTACGCTAGAGGTATGTATTATAACCTGTTGATATCGTTTGGTCTTTTCTAATAAATCCACGTAATTAAGAAGGCTTTGATATTTCCCAGAATACTGAGTAACTAATGATTCCATAGGGCTATACTCCAGCTTAGGAAGATCAATTGATGATATCAATATTAATGGAGTGTCGTTAATGTAAATTTTGTACATTTAGCTTCATTTTTAAAATTATGATGAGTTCTGAGGCGCATATTGCTAATCTATTACTACAAATAAAAGCAATTAAACTAAGCCCACAAATGCCTTTTACTTGGGCTTCAGGTATTCAATCGCCAATCTATTGCGATAACCGTATGGTGCTCTCTTTCCCTAATGAAAGAAAGGAATTTATAGCTGGATTCGTTGAAATGGCTAAGGAATTTCAATCTATTGATGCCATTGCAGGAGTAGCCACAGCCGGAATTCCCCATGGGATGCTATTAGCAGATCGCTTGAACCTCCCTTTTATTTATGTAAGATCAAGTCCCAAAAGCCATGGAACCAAAAGTAGTATTGAGGGTTATTATGAAAAAAACCAAAAAGTACTGGTTATAGAAGATTTAATTTCTACTGGAGGGAGTTCCCTGCAAGCTGTAGAAATTTTGAAAGAAAATGGTCTGAATGTTCTAGCTGTCCTAGCCATTTTTACTTATGGATTTCAACGTGCAATTACCTCCTTCTCCTCTGCTCAGATTCCATTGAGAACCTTAAGCAATTATCCAGTTTTGTTAAATTTAGCATTTGAAAAAAAATATATCACCAAAGACCAATTATCTCTTTTAAAAGAATGGAATCAGTCGCCTGAAACCTGGAAACCACATTAAAAAATATACTGTATGTCTTTTATCGATTTACATGCTGAGAAGTTTTTACTGCAGTACTTAAACAATAGCTCTCCAACTGGATATGAAAGTAGTGGACAAAAGATTTGGTTAGACTACCTAAAGCCTTACGTCAATGAATGGCATTTAGATCATTACGGGACTGCTTATGGCGTAATCAACCCAGGTAAAAATTATAAAGTAGTTATAGAGGCGCATGCTGACGAAATCAGCTGGTTTGTTAATTATATTTCTGATGATGGATTTATTTATGTGGTGCGAAATGGAGGCTCAGATCATCTTATAGCACCCTCTAAAAGAGTTAATATTTACACCGACCAAGGAATCGTTAAAGGAGTTTTTGGATGGCCTGCCATACATACTAGAAGGGGGGAAGATGCTACCAAGTTGGTGCCTAAAATGGAAAATATTTTTATTGATGTAGGCGCAAAAGATAAAGAAGAGGTAACCAATATGGGCATCCATGTTGGATGTGTTATTACGTTTGAGGATGAGGTAATCAAACTCAATAATAAATTTTATTGTGGCCGAGCACTGGATAACCGAATGGGCGGATTTTGTATTGCCGAAGTTGCTCGCAAGCTATCTGAATCCGGAACTGAATTACCGTATTCCCTGTATATCGTCAATGCCGTACAAGAAGAAGTAGGATTAAGGGGAGCAGAGATGATTGCTAGGAATATTAATCCAGATGTAGCAATAGTTACGGATGTTACTCACGACACTGGAACTCCTCTAGTCAACGCCAAAATACATGGGGACACCAAATGCGGTAATGGACCTTCCCTAACCTATGCTCCAGCCGTTAACAACAACTAACTTAAATTACTTCAAGAGCCAGCAAGCAGAGAGAATATTCATTTTCAAGTGGGGG